>JACCYD010000240.1 GCA_013696695.1 Deltaproteobacteria bacterium
GTCCAGCGTGCGGTGCTGCGGCCTTCGACGACCACGGCACCGACGTGTTGCGAGTGGGTGTGACCACCGACGACGCTCGCCAGGTCCTGACCCGGAAGCAGCGCCTCGGAGAGCTTGAACGGCGGCAGCGGCGTGCCGTCGGCGCGGAGCAGCGGCGGCAGCTCCATCATGCGGGCGGCCTGAATGACGTCGTCGACGAGGATCGCGTTGGTCTGCGCACCGGAGTCGAGGTTCACAGCCGGCATCGGCGTGCCGCGTGGCGACCGGCTGATGTACGACGACTCGGAGTAGGACTCCGACTGGGAGGACGACTCCTCCGAGCCAGTTGCCAACGGCTTCGAGGGATGTGAGATGCGCGCGCGCGAGCCTTTGGCACCACGCGCGGGCGTCAGCTCCCTGAGCAGCGAGCGCGTTGCGATCGTGACCGGACGGTCGGTGATCATCGTGCGCGGCTGGAGCCCGGCCACCTGCGGGCTGCACTCGCGGATCGCGTGCGCGAGATCGGAGGCGCCCTCGCGCCACTGATTCGAGAAGCGCTCCTCGACGATCGCGTCGATCAGGTGCTGCATGCGCGCGTAGCGATCGCGAGGATCGTGAGCGAGCGCCTTCATGCAGATCTGGTCGATGCCGTGCGGGATGCTGGGGCGAACCACGCGCGGCGGAATCACGCGCATCGGCTCGCTATCGCGTTCCTCGGCGGTGACCTGGCGACCGAACGGATGCGCGCCGCAGATCAGCTCGTAGAGCACGACGCCGAGCGCGAACACATCGGAGCGCGGGGTCAGCGGCTCGCCGCGCGCCTGCTCGGGAGCCATGTACGCCCACTTGCCTTCGACGATGCCGTGACCGCCACCTTCGCGGCGCGCGATGCCGAAGTCGGCGACGCGAACTTCACCGGACGTGGTGAGCAGGATGTTCGAGGGCGAGACATCGGCGTGGATGATCGCGCCACCCGGACGGTTGTGCGCGAACTCGAGACCACCCGCGGCGGCTTGTATGACGTACGTCGCGACACCGAGCGGAAGGCCGCGCTGGCCGCGCGACTTGAGGAGCTGCCGCAGTGAGGGGCCGTCGACGAACTCCATGACGAGGAAGACGTCGTCGCCATCGCGGGCGAGGTCGAGCACGCTCACGACGTTGCCGTGTTGCATCCCGACCAGGAGCTTGGCTTCGCCGATCAGGCGTTCGACGAACACGTGGTCGTTCGCGAGCTCCGGCAACAGGCGCTTGATAGCGACCGGCTTTTGAAAGCCGTGATCGCCCATGGAGTGTCCAGCGAACACCTCGGCCATGCCGCCACGGCCGAGCAGATCGCCCAGGACATAGCGTCCGCCAGCGCGTTTAGCGCCACCGTCTGTTGAGGGGCGCACCCCTCCCGTTGCAATGGTCCCGGCCACGAGGGGAGGTTGTGCAAGCGATGTACCGCAGCCGACTGTTCGTACAGCCGGTCGGATCACCCGTCTTTCGCCCGAGTTACTGATGGGACTGTCCGCACCGACATATGGGATCGGGGGGCACCCTCACCGTGGATGGGGCATGGCTCCCCGACTAGCCACTGGGTCCCACGTGAGATCGATTACTGTCCAACCCGCATGGATACCCCCGCTCCTGAAACCCAGGCCGTGTTCGCCGAAGGGATCCTTCGCGACCAGGTCGCGATCATCACCGGTGGCGGGAGTGGGATCGGATTCGCGACCGCCCGTGAAATGATCCGCCTGGGTGCGCGCGTTGCGCTTTGTGGCCGTACAGGTTCAAAACTCGACGCCGCGAAAGCAGAGCTCGTCTCTGCAGGAGCCAGCGGTGACCGGGTGTTCACACGCGTCTGTGACATCCGGGAGCCAGCGCAAGTCGAAGACTTCGTCCGCGCGACGATCGGTGAGCTCGGGAAGATCGACACGCTCGTCAACAACGCGGGCGGGCAGTTCCCGTCACCCGCGCAGCTGATCTCGCCGAACGGCTTTCTCGCCGTCATCAAGAACAACCTGGTCGGCACGTTTCACATGTGCCGCGAGGTCGCGAACCAGTGGATGATCCCGCAGAAGGGCGGGCGCGTGATCAACGTGATCGCGAACATTTATCGCGGCTTCCCCGGGATGGCGCATACCGGCGCTGCGCGCGCGGGCGTCGAGAACCTGACGATGACGCTCGCGGTCGAGTGGGCGCAGTTCGGGATCCTCGTCAACGCGGTCGCTCCCGGCGTGATCAAGTCGTCGGGCACCGCGCAGTACCCGCCGCAGATCCTCGAGCGCGCGATCAAGGAGACGCCGATCAAGCGCGCCGGTACCTGCGAGGAGGTCGCCGCGACGATCGTGTTCCTGGCCTCGCCCGCCGCGCAGTTCTTCACCGGCTCGACGCTGCGGCTCGATGGCGGCCAGGCGCTGTGGGGCCACACCTGGGAGATCCCGTGAGAGCTGTCATCTTCGCGTTCCTGATCGGCTGCGGTAGCGAGACCGCCGACGAGCCGCAAGGCTCCGGGGTCGAGCCCACCCTCACGCTCGGTGCACTGTCGGCCCCCGACGTCGATGCCGTGTGCGACTACGCCGTCGGGCTGTCGCGTCCGGTGACGTGCAACGGGAACGAGGTCGAGAGCGTGACCTCCGAGGAGGCGTGTCTCGATCTGTTCGAGGCGTTCGCCGAGACCTGCGATGCCACGGTCGCCGACATCGAGCTCTGCTTCGAGGTGCTCGCCGCGGAGTCCGACGATGAAGTC
>JACCYD010000250.1 GCA_013696695.1 Deltaproteobacteria bacterium
GCCGCCGTGCGGATCTCCTCGATGTCGGCGCGGAGCGGTTCGCCGGGCTCGAGGCTGTCGATGACGATGTGGGCGTAGCTCAGGATCACCGACAGGAGGTTGTTGAAGTCGTGTGCGACACCGCCGGCGAGCCGGCCAACGGCATCCATCTTCTGCGCCTGCAGGAATTGAGATTCCAGGTGCCGGCGCGCGGTGACATCGGTCTGCACCCCGACGAAGTGCGTCAGTCGACCATCGGCATCCTTGACCGGTGCGACGGAGAGATTGTTCCAGAACGTGGTTCCATCCTTGCGGACGTTGAGCAACTCCACCACGCAGGGCCGGGCTTCGCGAATCGCGTCGCGCAACGTCGAGAGCGCCGCCGGATCGGCTTTCGTTCCCTGCAAGAAGCGACAGTTCCTACCGATGACCTCGGTAGGTTCGTAGCCCGTGAGCCGCGTGAAGCCGGGGCTCGCGTAGACGATCGGATTATCCGGCTGAACCGGATCCGTGATGATGATCCCTTGCGATGCGGCCTCGATCGCGCGTTCGCGGATGAACAGCGCGCTCTCGGCGCGCTTGCGCAGCGTGATATCTCGGATGTTGCACTGGATCACGCGCCTGACGCCGACGAGGTACGCGTTACTCACGAACTCGACCTGGACCTCACCCCCGTCACGGGTCTTGAGGGGAAGGTCGTCGTAGCGGACGTAGTCGGTCGCTTGGAGCTCGGCGAAGGAGGCCTTGGACGCCGCGACATCCGCGAAGGGCCCGATCTGCCAGAGGTGCTTTCGCAGGAAGTCCTCGCGGTCGTAGCCGGTCAGGGCGGTCATGAACGGATTGGCATCGACCACGAAGCCGGTCTCCCCATCGAGGATCAGGATGCCGTCCTGCGCGGCTTCGAACAGGCGGCGGTACTGTTCCTCGGACGCCGCGAGCTCGGCGTCTCGTTGCTTTCGCGCGTCGATGTCGAGCACGTAGCTGATGAGCTGCGGCGGCCCATCGCCGGGCTGGTAGAGCCTGGTCACGATGTGGACCCAGACGTAGCTTCCGCGGCGCGCTCGGAAGCGTTTCTCGAACGCGCGGATCTCGCACTCACCGGCCAGGAGGCTCCGGACCGCGTCGCGCGTCTCGTCGAGATCGGACGGGTGTGTCAGTTCGAAGACGGACGTGGCCTGGAGCTCCGGGACGGAATACCCGAGCATCCGGGCGAGCGCGTCGTTGATCTGTACCCACGAGCCGTCCGGCTTGGTGATCGCCATCCCGCTCGGTGCGTTGTCGAAGATCTCGTTCATCCCGGCACCCTCACCCTCGACCCGAGGTTGCACGGTGAGGACCTCGCGGCGCAACGATCCTATACGCCCAGAAGTGCGAACGAGACCGCGCGCCACGCGGGATTCTACGTAGGCTGCGTGGGTCAGGCGGTCAGCGCGGCGATCGGAAGCCGCCTTCGACGCTCGCGTCAGGCGTGTGCGGAAGGACGGCGCTCGCCGACTGCGGCGACCGGCTGGGCGATGGTGCCAAACGTGATCGCGCCGTGCGAGTAGGTCGGCGATAGCCCGAGCGCCAGCGGATGGCCGATCAGCTCGGACGACGCGAAGTGCTGCGGCAGCTCCGGGCGATCGGGGACTGCATCCGCCAGCGTCTTCTCGAGCACCATCGAGGTGTACTGATCGAGCGAGTGCTCGCGCGTGTTCGAGTTCAGGATGCACTCGACTCCGGTGTCGCGCGCGTGACGGGCGACCCCGCGGATCTCGCTCACGCCGGGCGCGTACGCGTCGACGCAGATGCCGTTCTCGCTGATCGTCCACGCACCGCGATCGGTGACCACGACCAGCGAGTGATTGCCGATCGTATGGCCGGGCGTGCGCACGATCGCGAAGCCGCCGCCGATCGAGTAATCGCCGTCGAGCGCGACGATGCGATCGGCCGGCACCCCGTGCAGGCACTCCGGGATGTACCACTCGGCCTGCAGCGGATGGATGCCACCGAGCAGGGTGTCGAGCTCGGTCTGCTGCGCGAGCAGCTTCGCGTTCGGCAAGTACGCCTTGCCATCGGGCCCCGGTGCGAACAGGCCGCGGACGTCCTGCACGTGGAGGTGATCGAACGTGACGTAATCGATCGCCTCGCGCGCGATGCCAAACCCGGCGAGCGCCTGATCGATCGTGTTGTGGACCTTGCCGAGGATTTTTGTCGCGATCGATCCGTAGCGCTCCTCGAGCCGCGCGAAGAACGGGGCCCGCTTCGAGCGTTCGGCGTCCGTCGGGTTGACGAGGATCGTGACCGTGCGACCACCGACGGAGGTCTGGACGAGCTGCACGCGGTTGCGCATGAACAGGTAGGGCATAGGCGACGAGGCGACGCCTTGGAGGCCGTACCGCGTGGGGTACGGAAACGTCGCGATATCCGCCGTGCGGACAGACTTCACGGTGCCGGTGGCGAGGATGCGCTCGCGCAGCCGGCGCCCGGCCTTGCGCACCGCATCGAGCCGCGCGCCGCTGCCGGCGGTGGCCCAGGCGGCGTCGAGATCGGTGAGGCGAACGAGGTCGGTCGGGATCGCTGTCATCCGCCGGACCCTAGCACCGGGCCCCACGCAGCCGACGGAAAAATCCGTGAGCGGCCTGTGGTACCGTGCCGGCCGATGGCCGTCGACGATCTGCGCAGCGGTACATGGGTCACGTACATCGGTGGCCGTGCGACCTCCGCGCGCCTCCGCCGCTGCCGCGTCGAGATCGTCGCGGGCCCGGATGCCGGTCTGGTGCGCGACATCGAAGCGTCGGTGATCCGCATCGGCGCGCGCCGCGGCAACGACGTCCAGCTCACCGACTCGAAGGTCTCGGGGCTGCACTGCGAGATCCGGCTCGACGATCGCGGCTATCGCCTGCGCGATCTCGATTCGACCAACGGCACCTACGTCAGTCAGCTCCGGATCAACGACGTCTACGTATCTCCCGGTGCTCAGATCGCGCTCGGCTCGACGCGCCTCAAGTTCGATCCGCTCGGCGAGACGGTCGAGATCGAGCTGTCGGACACCGATCGCTTCGGCTCGATGATCGGCCGCTCGGTGAAGATGCGCGAGATGTTCGCCCGCCTCGAGAAGCTGGCGAAGTCCGACACCACCGTGCTGGTCACCGGCGAGACCGGCGTCGGCAAGGAGCTGGTCGCCGAGGCGCTGCACGATCATTCGCCCCGCGCGAACGGGGCGTTCGTCGTGCTCGACTGCGGCTCGATCCCCCCCAATCTGATCGAATCAGAGCTTTTCGGCCACGAGCGCGGCGCGTTCACGGGAGCCACCGGCTCGTACGCCGGCGCGTTCGAGCGTGCGCACGGCGGCACGGTGTTCCTCGACGAGATCGGTGAGCTGCCTCTTGCGATGCAACCAAAGCTGCTTCGCGTGCTCGAGCGCAAGGAAGTGCGCCGGGTCGGCGGCACCAAGACGCTCGAGGTCGATCTCCGCGTCGTCGCTGCGACGAATCGCGATCTCGGCGTCGAGGTCAACCGCGGCCGGGTCCGAGAAGACCTCTATTACCGGCTCGCCGTGGCGCGCGTGCACGTGCCGCCGCTGCGCGACCGCAAGGACGATCTTCCGCTGCTGATCGAGCACATCCTGACGATCACACCGGGCGGTGAGACGTCGTCGATCGCACAGGAGACGATCGACCTGATGATGAAGCACGACTGGCCGGGCAACGTGCGCGAGCTACGCAACGTGATCGAGCGGGCTGTGCTGCTCTCCGAAACGCCCGACAGCGAAGACTCGCTTCGGCGTGCGCCAGCGCCCGTCGGGGGGGCACGAAGCAACGAGCCGTCGATCACGCACACACCGTCGCAGACCGCGACGTCCGCCGACGCCTCGATGACGGTGCCGGTCGACGTCGGCATTCCGTTCAAGCTCGCCAAGCAGAACGTGATCAGCGAGTTCGAGCGCCGCTACATCTCGCGCTTGCTCGCGCAGCACGACGGAAACATTTCTGCAGCCGCGCGCGCGGCCGGGATCGATCGGATGAGCATCCACAAGATGCTGCACCGGCTCGGGCTCGCGAATCCCGGGCGCGACTGACACGCGTTTAGCGTGGACGAGCGCAACCGCGCGCTCCCGGGATCGGGTTCAGTGAACCCCGCACGCCAACTTCTTGCGGACGTTGGGGTGGATGCGCACGCCTTGCCGTAACGAATGGGCACGGTGTTCCTCGACGAGATCGGTGAGCTGCCTCTTGCGATGCAACCAAAGCTGCTTCGCGTGCTCGAGCGCAA
>JACCYD010000321.1 GCA_013696695.1 Deltaproteobacteria bacterium
CACACGACCACCGCGGCCGGTTGCCGCACCTCCCGCACCTCCCGTGAAGAACTGCCCGAACAGATCGCCGAGATCGAACACTCCCGGGCCCGGGCCCTGCGTGCTGTAGGTGAAGCCACCGCCGCCGGGGAACGGACCGCCGCCCTGTGAACCGCGCGAGAACCCGCCGGCTCGGATCTGGTCGTAGAGCTGACGCTTCTTCGCATCGCCGAGCACGTCGTACGCGTTCGAGACGTCCTTGAACCGGGACTCCTTCGCCTTGTCACCGCCCGTCGAATCGGGATGGTTCGCCTTCGCGAGCTTGCGATACGCCTTCTTGATGTCGTCGGCGGTTGCCTTGTCGGTGAGCCCGAGCGCCTTGTAGAAATCCACGTTGGGATCGAAATCGATCTGCGGCGGCATCAGGCGGCGGCTCCCTTCGCGTGTTTGCGGAACTCGATCATCCCGTTCACGACATCGGCGGTGATCTCGTCACCAGGTTGGAACTCGTTCGCGAGCAGACGCAAGGCGAGCGGATCGATCACGAGCTTCTGCAGCGCTCGCTTCAGCGGGCGAGCGCCATACACCGGATCGTAGCCAACCTCCGCGACGCGTGCGACTGCCTGGTCGGTGAGGACCAACGACATCTGACGATCCGCGAGCAGCTTCTGGAAGCGGTGCACCTGGATGGTGACGATCTTCGACAGCTGGGCCTCGCCGAGAGGCTCGAAGAAGATGATCTCGTCGATCCGGTTCAAGAACTCCGGCCGGAACGTGCTGCGCAGCTCGTTGAGGGTGCGCTGTTCGATCTGCTCCCGGTTGCCGCGCGACAGCTCGAGCAAGTGCGCCGAACCGACGTTGGTGGTCATGATCACCACGGTGTTCTTGAAGTCGACGGTGCGACCCTGGCCATCGGTAAGCCGGCCATCGTCGAGCACCTGCAGGAGCACGCTCCACACATCGGCGTGCGCCTTCTCCATCTCGTCGAGGAGGATCACCGAATACGGGTGGCGGCGAACCGCCTCGGTGAGCTGACCGCCCTGGTCGTAGCCGACGTAGCCCGGGGGCGCGCCAACCAGCCGCGAGACGGTGTGCTTCTCCTGGTACTCCGACATGTCGATCCGCACCATCGAGTGCTCGTCGTCGAACAAGAATTCGGCGAGCGCGCGCGCGAGCTCCGTCTTGCCGACGCCGGTGGGGCCCAGGAACAGAAAGCTGCCGATCGGCCGATTGGGATCCTTGAGCCCGGCGCGTGCGCGACGAACGGCGGCCGCGACGGCGGCGACGGCGGTGTCTTGACCGATCACGCGATCGCGCAGCCGATCCTCCATCTTGGTGAGCCGATCGGCCTCGCCCTCGAGCATCTTCTCGACCGGGATGCCGGTCCACTTGGCGACCACGCCGGCGATATCGTCCTCGGTGACCTCCTCGCGGAGGAAGCCGCCGCGCGCACGCAGCGCCTCGACCTTCTCGTGATCGGAGGCAGTGTCCTTCTCGAGCTGCGGGATCGAGCCGAACCGGAGCTCCGATGCGCGCGCGAAATCGCCCGACTTCTGGAGCTTGTCGGCCTCTGCCTTGAGCGCCTCGAGCTTCTCCTTCGCGCTGCGCAGTGACTTGATCAGATCGCGCTCGTGTTGCCACTGCGCCTTCATGCCGGAGGACTGCTCTTTCAGCCCGGCGATCTCACCCTCGAGCTCCTTGAGCCGCTGCTTGCTGCGCTTGTCGCCTTCGCGCTCCATCGCCGCGCGCTCGACCTCGAGCGTCATCACGCGTCGCTCGAGCGTATCGATCGGCGTGGGCACGCTCTCGATCTCCATCTTGAGGCGCGAGGCGGCCTCGTCGATCAGATCGATCGCCTTGTCGGGCAACTGGCGCTGCGGGATGTAGCGATGCGACAGCTTCGCGGCCGCGACCAGGGCGGCATCGCGAATGCGAATGCCGTGGTGGACCTCGTACTTGTCCTTGAGGCCGCGCAAGATCGCGATCGTCGAATCGACGCTCGGCTCCTCGATGACGACCGGCTGGAACCGGCGTTCGAGCGCTTTGTCCTTCTCGATGTGCTTGCGGTACTCGTCGAGCGTGGTGGCGCCGATGCAGCGCAGCTCGCCGCGTGCGAGTGCTGGCTTCAAGAGATTTGCCGCATCCGTGGCGCCTTCGGCGGCGCCGGCACCGACGAGCGTGTGGAGCTCGTCGATGAACATGATGACCTCGCCGTTCGCGGACGAGACTTCCTTGAGCACCGCCTTGAGGCGCTCCTCGAACTCGCCGCGATACTTCGCACCCGCGATCAGCGCGCCGAGATCGAGCGAGCAGATGCGCTTGTTCTGGAGTGACTCGGGGACGTCGCCGGCGGCGATCCGCTGGGCGATGCCCTCGACCACCGCCGTCTTGCCAACGCCGGCCTCGCCGACCAGCACAGGGTTGTTCTTGGTACGGCGGGACAAGATCTGGATGGTGCGGCGAATCTCTTCGTCGCGACCGATCACCGGATCGAGCTTGCTCTGCGATGCCAGCCGCGTGAGGTCGCGGGTGTAGCGCTCGAGCGCTTCGTACTTCGCTTCCGGATCTTGCGAGTCGACCCGTTGATTGCCGCGCACGGCGACCAGCGCCTCGAGGATCGCTTCCTTGGTGGCGCCCGACTTGCGCAGCGCGTCGCCGGCGGGAGTCTTGCTCTCGGAGAGCGACAGCAAGAAATGTTCGGTCGACGTGTAGTCGTCCTTCATCGTGTGCGCTTCGCGCACGGCTTGCGCCCACAGATCCTTGAAGGCCCGGTTCGCGTCGATATCGAGCGCAGCACCATGTGCGCGCGGCATCTTCGCGAGCCCGACATCGAGATCCGCGCGAATGACGCGGGCGTCCGCGCCGAGCTTGCCGAGGATTCTCGGAACGACGCCGGCCTCTTGCTCGAGGAGAGCGACGAGCAAATGCTCGGTCGTCACCTCGGCATGATTCCGAGCCACCGCGACTTCGCGAGCCGCGGAGATCGCCTCTTGCGCTTTGACGGTGAGCTTGTCGAGCTTCATGACGGATGCTCCTGCGACTACAGACCGTTCGTCTGTGAACCGAGGAGCACCGTAACAACGCTTACAATCTCGTCAACCGTCCCGCGCGCTGTTCGCTCGGCCTGGCTACTTCTTGCAGGCCATCTCGAAGCCGGTCATCCACTTCTTACCGTCGGGCGACATCTCGGCGGTGACCTTGAACTCCTTCGCCGCGATCTCGACGTTGGCCTTGGTCTTGGCGCTCATGCCCATCATCCGCATGTCGCCGTCCCACTTCTTGCCGTCGGTGGACGTGTTGGTCTCCCACCCGCCGGTGTTGTCCACCGACACGCGCTGCCACTTCTTCGCGGATGCGTCGAACGTGATGTACTCGACGCCCTTCATCTTCATCGGGCCCATCTGACCGGCCATCTCGTTCTTGATCCAGAACTTGTCGAGATCGAGCGTCGACTTGATGGTCATGCCCTTGAACTCGATCATGCCGGCGGCGGGATCCATCATCGCCTTGCCCGAGCATTTCCAGTTGCCGGCCATCAGCTTGCCCATCTCGGTGAGCTCGGCAGGCGGCTTCGGGGCCTCGAACTTCGGCGGCGCGGGCTTCGCGGCAACCTTCGCCACCGGCTTCGCATCCTTCGCATCTTTCGCCACTGGAGCCTTGGGGGCGTCCTTCTTGGCCATGTCGTCGGCGGTAGCAGTGCCGACAAACGCAAACGCTGCAGTGATCGTGATCAGCTTCTTCATCATGTGTCTCTCCTCGTAAGCTAGTTGACGGTTACTTCTTGCAGGCCATCTCGAAGGTCGGCATCCACTTCTTGCCGTCCATCGAACCCTCGGAGGTCACCTTGATCGCCTTGGGGCCCATCTCGACCTTGCTCTTCACCTTGTGGGTCATGCCCATCATCCGCGACTCGCCTTCCCACGACTTGCCGTCGGCGGACCAGCCGGTCTCGCTACCACCCATGCTGTCGACCGAGAGGCGGTGCCACTTCTTCTGGCCGGCGTCGTAGGTCACGAACTCCGTCATCTTCATCTTCATCGGGCCGGCCGTCATCGCGGCGTCGCCCTTGACCCAGAACTTCTCGAGGTCGAGCGTCATCTTGTTGGTGCCCTTGAACTCGGTCCAGGCGGTCCCGTCCATCGAGAACTTTCCGGTGCAGGTCCAGTTGCCGACCATGCCCTTGGCCATGTCGGTGAGCTCCTGGGCCGGCTTCGGCATCACCATCTTCGGTGCTTCCTTCTTCGGCTCGTCCTTCTTCGGCTCCGGAGCCTTCTTGGCCTCGGGGGCCTTCTTGGCCATGTCGTCGGCGGTTGCGGTTGATCCGGCAAACGCCGAAAGCGCAGCGATCGTGATCAGGGTTTTCATCGTAAATCTCTCCTAGCGCGGACTCTCGACCGCGCCCGTAAAGACGTCAAGATCCGTAATTGATTCCAGACCTTCGACGTGATCCGCTGGGGCAATTCGCCCCGCAAATCGATCGCGATCGAGGGTGGTCGCGGGGCGAATTAACCCAACACGCTGGCGACCGGCGTTCCCTGTGCAGCCGCGCGCAGCTTCGACAGATCGAGCAGCCCGCGTCGGCCGAGCTCGGCCACGGCGGTGGATGCCGATGCGAGCTGCAGCCGGCCATCGCGCCCGGCGAGCTCGGCGAGTGCCTCGGCGATCTTCTTCGGCCCCTCGTCACCGAGCGCGCTGCCGATCTGCTTCGCGAGCGCGGTCTCGCCGACCAGCGCGGCGGCGATCAGCGCGTGCGCGAGCGAGCTCTGGTGTGCAGCGACATTGGCGCCGCGCGACGCGAGCTGATCCTTTGCCGCGAGCTCGGTCGCGACCTCGACGAGCGACGCTGGATCGTCTGCGCGCCAGTAGACATCGAGCAAGCGCCGCAGCGTAGGCACGTGCGCGGGATCGAGATCCGAGGCTCGAAGGAACGCGTCGTCGGCGCGATCGACGTCGCCGAGATGCAGGAGCACCGTCTCGCCGAGTCGGAACAACCGCTCGGCGCGCGCGGTGGGCGACGGCGCGAGTGGCACGAGCAGATAGAGATAGCGCGTCGCGGCGGCCCAGTCGGCGCGCGCGATCTGGAGCTCGACGAGGGCTTCGAGCGCGGGGGTGTGCTGCGGATGATCGCGGAGCACGCGCTCGAGCTGCAGGATCGCGGCATCGATGTTGCCCGCCTGGCGCTGCAGATCGACGAGTGCGAAGTGGGTGGCCAGCTGCGCGTCGTCGTCGTCGAGCGGGATCAGATCGAGCGCGCTGCGTGCGGCCGCGAGTGCGGTATCGAGATCGTGCGTGCGCGTCGCCAGATCCTGCACGCGCATGATGATGTCGCGACGCGCCGGTGCAGCGGCGGCAGCGGCCTTGGCATGAGCGAGCGCCTCGGTGTCGCGACCGAGTCGCTCGGAGATGATCGAGCGGCGCAAGGCGAGCTCGTCGTCGCCGAGCATCGACTCGCCGGCGCCGAGATCGCGATAGATCAGATCGGCGGTGGCCCAATCATCGAGCCGGAACGCGAGCGCGCCGCGGGCATCGAGCGCGACGACGTTGCCCGGGTCTTCGATCAGCGCGAGGTCGTACGCGCGCGCGGCTTGGTCGAGAGCGTGCTGTCCCTCCGCGAGCTTGGCCACGTCGAGCCACAGCGCGGCGCGATCCTCGCCGGTTTCCAGCTGGCTCGCGCGCACGCTCGTCAGCTCGGTGAGCGAGACCAGCTCGCCGGCGCTCCGATGCGTCGCGGCGAGGATGCGGAAGGCGAGCGG
>JACCYD010000332.1 GCA_013696695.1 Deltaproteobacteria bacterium
CGCGGTCGGCTTCGGCATTCGCACGCCGGAGGATGCGGCGCGGTTCGCGGCGGTCGCCGACGGCGTCGTCGTCGGTACCGCGCTGGTCGATCGCGTGGCCGACGGGCCAGCCGCCGGGGCACCCGCGCGGGTCGCCGAGCTCGTCAAGGCACTCGCGGCCGCGATGCAGCGATGAGGTTCGCCATGTTCGCGCTCGCCGCATGCGGCTCGTCGAGCCCATCGGCGGCGCCGAGCAACGCCGCGCCCACTACCGAGCAAGCGCCGAAGCTCGCCGGCATGAGCGATGACCAGCGCTGCGCGGCGGTCGCCACCCGCACGTTGCCGTGCATGGACGAGGTGTTCAACGCCCAGACGATGTCGATGACAGGCATCGATACGTCGAAGTCGGATCTCGACGAGCGACAGAAGCTTCACGAGATCCGATGTGTGCTCGGCCCCAGCTACACCGATGCGATCGTGACGTGCTGGAACGAGCGCACATGTCAGGCCTTCGCGCTCTGCGTGGATCGGGAGGACCAGCTGCCGGCGAAGCCGCCACGAGAGCAGCCAGAGCCGATGCGGCTTCCGTAGGCGGGACGCCCGGTTGCGAGATTGTCGAGATTCTCGCGACACACTCGGCGCCGGGCTTCGTTCTCGCTGCCATGGGGTATGTTGCCGTCCTCGGCGTGCGGCCGCGGAGCGATGAGATGGGAGAGCCCGAGGGCGATCGCGAAGTGTGGGATCGCCTGATCCGCCAGCACGATCGCAAGGTCGTGCTGTCGCTAGTCGCGCTCGGAGTCGATCGCGATCGCGCGCGCGAGCTCGCGCAGGCGACGTGGGAGCGGCTGTACATGCAGCACCGCGACGGCAAGCTCGCGTCGCTCGAGCTTCCGGGCCTCGCGATCCGGCAGGCGCGGTTCCTCGCGATCGATAGCTTTCGCCACACCGATCTGAATCGCCGCACGCTCGCGCTCGCACGTCCCGAGGTCGCGGTCGATGCCGAGCGCCAGCTGCTCGATCGCGATCAGCTCCGTCGCGCGCTCGAAGCGCTCGGCGCGTGCTCGCCCGCCGCTCAGCAACTGTTTCGCATGCTCTATACCCACCCGCCGATGACGTGCGCGGATGCAGCGCGCGAGCTCGGCCTGTCCGCGGAGCGCGCCCGTCACATCGTGTGCGAGGCCCGCAAGCTGATCCGCCAGGCGATTGGAGATGCCGATGACTGAGCACCTCTCGGAGACCGTGCTCGAGCACTACCTGCTCGGCGGCGACGACGTCGATCACGTTGCTCTCGAACAGCACCTGCTCGAATGCGACGCGTGTGCTTCGCGCGTGCGCGGCGAGATCGAGCTCGAGCTGCAGCTCGGCGAGGTCGCGAAGGCAGCCACGTTCTGCCCGGGCTGCAGTCGCGTACTGGGCGGCGATCGCTGCGACGCGTGCGGCGCGACGCTGGTCGCCGGCGGCTATCGGATCGAGCGCGTCCTCGTGAAGACGACACACGGCAGGCTTTACGCCGCCGTCGATGGCCATGGTAATCGCGTCGCCCTCAAGGAGCTCGCGTTCGTCCAGGCCCCGACGCTCGAGTCGCTCGCCGCGTTCGATCGCGAGACCAAGTTCCTCCGCGCGCTCTCGCATCCCTGTATCCCGAAATTCCACGGCAGCTTCATCGAAGGCACCGGCATCCACACGCGGATGTACATCGCCCAGGATCTCGTCGAGGGCGAGTCGCTGCTGGCGCGGATGCAGCACGACTGGTTCGACGAGCGCGCGATCGTCAAGGTCGCGCAGCACGTGCTCGAGATCCTGATCTACCTGCAGAGCCTGTCGCCGATGGTGTTCCATCGCGACGTCAAGCCGGCGAACTTGATCGCGCGCAGCGACGGCACGATCGCGCTCGTCGATTTCGGCGCCGCTCGCGATGTCAGCGAGACGATGGGCAACACCGCCGTGGGGACGTTCGGCTACATGCCGCTCGAGCAGATGGCCGGTATCTACGACGCGACCACCGATACCTACGCGCTCGGTGCATCGCTGTTCCACCTGCTGACCCGCCGCGAGCCGTGGAAGCTGCTCGATGGCGGCGGTGCCGGGATCAATGTCTCGCCCGAGCTCCGCCGGTATCTCGACCGGCTGATGGCCCGCCGGCCGCAGGATCGATTTCCAGACGCGCGCGCCGCACTCGACGCGTTGCTCGCGGTCCGTCCTGGATCGCGACCACTGGCGCGCAAGCCGACCAAGCGGCTCGCCGTGCTCGGCCTCGCTGCACTCGTCGTGGGCGGCGTCGGTGTGGGCGCGGTCGTGGCGACGAGAGCGAGCATGGATCCAGCACGCCCGGCCCCCGCGATGCCGATCTCGCCCGAGCCGACGCCATCCGCGAGCCAGGACGGAAAGAGCCAGGCGGGACCGACGTACCCGAGCGAGGCCGACCGGCCTACTCCGATGGGTCGCCCCACGCCGCAACCTCGTCCTCGGTCGAGCTCGGCTCCGACGTTCGCGGATCTGATCGCCCCGGCGATGATCGCGCCTCGTATGACCTGCCCTGTCTACGACAGGCTGCCGAGCGGTGGGTGCCCACCGAACCGCGCGGATCATGACAGCGAGGCCGCGCAGGCTGCAACGCAATGGCTGACCGCGAATCGCGATCTGCAAGCGCACCTCGGCCGCGTCGATCGCAGTGCAGTAGTCGAGCTGAAGCACGATATCGTGGCCGCGCGTGCGCAAGTCGAACGGCATCGTCGCGGCGTCGTCGTCATCGGCAAGGTCACGATCGAAGGAGGTGCCGGGTCGATCAACCGACCACTGTACTTCGCCGTCGCTGCGAGCGGAGCCTTCGAGCTCGCACTCCATGGATATCCGCGCACCAAGATCACTCCGAAGGTCGCGGCGGATTTCGATTGGGTCGACGACGTCGTGATGTCGCCGCTCCCAACCACCAAGGCCGCAACGATCGCGGGGACCGCGGATGCGAGCACACAGATCTCTGCCTGGATCCTTCACGAGCCAGCGGCCGCAGCGGTGGGCCCGATCGAGGCCATCGCGAGCCGGCGCGCGACCACGATCCAGGTCGGTGCAGGCGCGAGGTTCGAGGTGTCCGACTTCACCCCCGGCAGGTATCGCATCGAGATCGCGTCGGCGGGCGTGGAAACGGAGGTGCTGACGGTCGAGCTTGGCGCCGGTCAGCGCTACACGCTCGAGACGCTACGAAAGCTGGTGCCCGGCAACGATGGGTTCGTTCACCTCACCAGCACGCCCAAGGCGAGGATCCGCGTGAACGGTGCCGATACCGGCCTCTCGACACCGCGCAAGATCAAGGTCGCGGCGGGGCGTCACAAGATCCAGTTCGTCGTCGGCGACGATAAATTCACATTTCCGATCACCGTGAAGGCCGGCGAGACGCTGACCGTGCACAAAGACCTCACTCCGTGACCTTGCTACACGACGGATCGAGATCGAAGCCGGTCTCGATCGTCATCGGTCCGAGACCGCCGTGCCGCGACCGCAGTTCCGACGACAGCGTGCGCGCGCCCGAGATCTCGGCGAGCACGTCGGCGCCTTCGGTGCGCGTCCGCGCGTATGTCGTGTAGTCGACCGAGTGCAGGCCGAAGCGTGGCCCGAAGCCTTCGGCCCACTCGAAGTTGTCGGTCAGGCTCCAGTGGTAATAGCCGCGCAGATCGGCACCGCCGGCGCGGGCTCGATCGAGCGACTCGAGGTTGCGCACGATGTTCTCCGCGCGGCGCTTGCCGACTTCGGTCGCGATGCCGGCCTCGGTGATCAGCAGCGGCAGCGCGGGATAGCGCGCGGAGTACTGGAGCGCGACATCGCCGATGCCATCGGCAAAGCCTTCGTAGCCCATCCGAGGCACGCAATACGTGGGGTCGGGCGCCTGCAAGCACGAGCCGAGATCGAAGCCGCCGAAGCACGGCGTCGCATCGACGAGCGGGAACAGCGCGCTCGCACCCGTGACGCCAGCGCGGAAGTAATACTGGAGGCCGAGCCAATCGAGCGTGCCGGCCCATTCCGGGTGCTGCTCGTCCGGCGTGCCGTCGAGATCGGCGTCGAACGTCCCATCGATCAGCGAGTCGACGAACACGTAGTGGAACGCGTACACTACGCGATCGCGTGCCGCGATGTCGTCGACATTGGTGGAGGGCTTGCCGGATCGCGTGGGTTGCCAGTCGGCGACCGACATCGACAGCCCGACCGCCGCGGCGACGCCATCGTCGTCGGCATCGGTGGTGTCGGCGACCTTGATCGCCTTCGACATCTCCGCGTGCGCGGCGACGTAATCGCGTACGACCGGCACCAGCTTGCCCTGGAGATCGTCGAGCGCGACCTTGCCCGGCGGGAACTCACCAAGGCCGTAGCTGGCGAGCAAGTAGATCATCGGCTCGTTGAGCGTGCCCCACTCGTCGACGAAGCCGCCGAAGCGCTCGGCGAGCAGCGCCGCGTGTTCGGCCATCTCCTCGATGATCTGCAGCCCGCCGGCGCTGCCGAGGCCGCACAGGTTGGTATCCGTCGGGCCTGCCTCGCAGTCGGTATCGCGTGGATCGGCGACCCACACCGGATTCGAGAAGTGATGCAGCGTGACCAGCGGACGGATGCCCATCGCGCGCATCGCTTCGAGTTGCGCTTGGTAGTGGGCGAGGGCGACCTCGTCGATCTGATCTCGCACCGGTTCGACGCGCGCCCACTCGATCGAGAACCGATACGAATCGAGGCCGAGGTCGGAGACCAGCTGGAGATCCTCGTTGACCTGCGAGTAGCCACGCGTCGCGTCGCCGACGAACGTGCCGTGGCCGAGCCCACCCTGGTCGATCGGCTGGGTCCACAGATACCAGTCGGTCGCCGGATTCATGTCCTCGATCTGGGTGGCCGCACTGGCGGCGCCGAACCGGAAGCTGCCGCGCCCGGCTTCTCCGACGAGCGGACCTGGACCTCCGTACGCGATCGACGGCGCTGGATCGTCGCCGCAGGCGGCGCATGCGAGCAGGCCGAGGGCAAGACGGCGGGTCACGCGGGCATCCTGCCGGATTTTCCGTAGCTTGACACTCGAGATCACCTTCCTATACTCCGCCGCTCTCATGGCCAAGAGTCCGTACAAGGTGCTCGTTCGCGACCTCCCGACCCACCGTCGGTTCGTGGTTCCGGGCGAGCACGTCAGCGATTGGCTCAAGGGCCATGCGATGCGCGAGGCGCTCGAGGTGCCCGAGGTCGATCCCGAGGCGGGTCACGGCGTCGCCGAGCTCGATCTCGATGCCGTGGAGACCCACTCCTTCGCCAACGGCCAGTTCACCGGCGAGGTCACCGTCGCGTGCAGCCGCTGCGTGAACCCGGTCAAGCTGCCGATCGACGAGAAGCTCCACGTCACGTTCCTGCCGGCGAGCGAGATGCCCGCCGACGACGACGACGAGTCCGAGGATGGCGCCGAGGTCAGCGAGGACGATCTCGACGTGTTCCCGTTCGACGGCGAGACGATCGACCTCGAACCCCTGTTCCGCGAACAGTTCGTACTCGCCGTTCCGTACGCCCCGCTGTGCCGGGAAGATTGCAAGGGACTGTGCCCGCAGTGCGGGATCGACCGAAATACAGGTACCTGCGCATGCGAAGCCCCAGGCGATCCTCGTCTCGCTGCGCTCAAGGGCTTGAAATTGCCGTCGTGATCGGGCAAAAGACCCGTCCCGGAGAACTGTCATGGCACTGCAAAAGAAGCGACGCGGCCCCGCTCGTACGGCCCAGCAACGATCCGCCTGGATGCGCAAGTCAGGCATGAACCGCCCGACGGTGCAGGCCTGCCCGAACTGCAAAGCACCGCGCGTCCCGCACCGCGTGTGCATGAGCTGCGGCCAGTACAACGGTCAAACCGTTGTCGTGAAGCAGACCGCGGAAGAGTAACCGCCTGCGCGTCGTCGTCGACGCGATGGGTTCTGATCGCGCGCCGCACCCCGAGGTGCAAGGCGCGCTTCGCGCAGCGCGCGAGCTCGATCTCGAGGTCGAGCTGGTCGGTGATCGTCCGCGCCTCGAAGCCGAGCTTGCGGCCGCCGGTCGCACGTCCACTGATCGCGTGAGCGTCGTGCACGCTTCGGAGGTCGTGACGATGCACGACCATCCCGCCCAGGCCTATCGCGCGAAGCCCGACTCGTCGATGCGCGTCGCCGTCACGCGCCTTGCCGACGGCCACGCCGACGCGGTGGTCTCCGCCGGCAACAGCGGAGCGATGCTCGCGTGCGCGGTGTTCGGTCTCAAGCGGCTGCGCGATGTCGAGCGCCCCGCGATCGTCACCGTGCTGCCCACGCCATCGGGCCC
>JACCYD010000346.1 GCA_013696695.1 Deltaproteobacteria bacterium
ACGTGGTCGAGGGGCCTCATCTCGATCACGGCGTTGCCGATGATGTCTCCGAAGTTCGGCCGGCTTGGCTCCTCGCGCATCGGTGGCGGAAAGCTCGCCGCCGGGCGCGCGCTCATCGCAGGCGGGCTGTTCGGCTCGAGGGACGCGACCATCGCGAGCACGGCAGCGTCGCTCTCGGAGGGCTGTAGCTCGGCCGAAGGTTGCAGTGACGCGACGAGCGCATTCACGGCGCCGGCCTCGCCCTGGTAGTTCGGTTCGGTTCGAGCGCGCGTGTCGGCACGCGGATACTTGCCGCGATCGTAGGCCTCGGGATCCGCGAATGGACGGATGTCGGGATCCGTCTGCACCGGCGTCGCCTCGGCAAACATCTGCTTGGTGACGCGTCGAGGAACATTGGTCACCAGGCTATGCGGCGTGCCCTCGGCCATCATCTCCTGCGACTCGCGGCGACGCTCGAGCACGCTGGAGGTCTCTTCCTCGATCGTCGGTGAGCCGAATTGCCGAGTGGCGCGCCCGGGGACGGGTGTGTTCTCGAACGCGCCGCGCGTTGCCTTGAACGCGATCGAGAACTCGCCGCTCGCGCGAATCCCTCGCGGCTTGCCCGGAATCTCGGTGGCCGTTTCGTCGAACGCGGCCTCGAGCACGGCGGCGCTCGCCTTGCCCTTGCTCGTCACCTCTTGCAGCAGCTTCTTCCGCGCCACGATGTGCGACTGGAAGGTGATCTGCATGTACTTCGAGATCTGATCGTTGCGGCCGCCGTAGCCGTGTTGGCGCAGCACCTCTTCGAGATCGACCGCGAGATCCTTCGCGCGCTGGTAGCGCTTCGCCGGATCGCGCTCGAGCGCCTTCATCACGATGTCATCGAGCGCGGGAACCGCGTCCTTCATCATCGTCGAGGGTTTCGCGATGGTATTCTCGAGCACCATCTTCATGGTGTCTTGCTCGTTGGCTCCGCGGAACAAGCGGCGCAGCGTCAACGCTTCCCACAACACGACGCCGAGCGACCAGATATCGCCGCGTCGATCACTGCCACGCCCCTTCAGCTTCTCGGGCGCCATGTAGCCGAACTTGCCGTGCACCTTCATCTGCGGGCCGGCGTTCTGGCTGGCCTTCGCGACGCCGAAATCGACCAGCTTCACCTGGCCGTTGTAGAGGACCATGATGTTGCCGAGCGAGACATCGTGATGGACGAGCTCCATCGGATCGCCGCCGATCGATTGCAGCTCGTGTGCGGCATCGAGGCCTTCGGCGGTATCCGCGATCAGACGGGCAGTTGACAGGGCGTCAAGGCGTTTGCCGTCGCGTCCAGCACGCAACAGGCCGAGGAGCGGCTCGCCCTCGAGGTACTCCATCGCGATGAAGTAGCGGCCGTCGGCTTCGCCGAGATCGTAGATGTCGACGACGTTGGGGTGCTTGACGAGCGCAGCGACGCGCGCTTCGTCGAGCAGCATGTCGACGAACGTCTTCTCCGTGGCCAGATTCGCGTGGACAAGTTTGATGACCACGAGTTTTTCGAAACCGGCGGGGCCGCGCTGCAGGGCGAGCTGGACCTCGGCCATCCCGCCATGCCCGATCTGGGTCACCAGCTCGTAGCGACCGAGCTTGGTGAGTACCTGTTCGGCGGCGGCAGTCACGGTCACGAGGAATCCATTGTAACGGAGCGCGCCGGTTTTATAAGAGCCGATCGTGAGTTCTGTTTGTGTGGTCCACGGTTAGCTATCAGTTATGCGGACCGCGCGATCGTGTCACGATCGTGCCCGTCGGCACGGATACACGTCGCACACAGTGAGATGCCGCGACTCGTCATCGTGTGGTGATCGACTACTTGCAGTAGAAGAAGCCGCTCGCACCGTCCTCGATCGCCGTTCCCGCGGAGGAATGTGTCGGGATCGACCTTGGAGATCAGCTTGCCGCTCGCGCAGTGCAGCTTTGCGTGACAAGCAGGGCGTCGACTCCGTGGTCGGCGTTGTCGCGCTCACTGCAGCAGCTCGTTGACCTTCGCCGCCATCACGAAGTCGTTCTCCCGACAGCCCACCGATCGAGCGCGTCGTGAACGACACCTCGAGGTGCCGGTAATTGAAGATCCGCACGTCAGGATGGTGATCCTCGACATCCGCGAGCGGTGCCAGCTTCGCCAGAACACACCGCAGAGCGCGCAGCTCGCCGATCACCCGAGTATGCACAACCACCC
>JACCYD010000392.1 GCA_013696695.1 Deltaproteobacteria bacterium
AGCTCGGATTGCAGCGTTGGCAAGTGCAACAGCGGCAAGTGTGGCGGGTGCAGCTCGAGCTCGGATTGCAAGGGCGGCAAGTGCAACAGCGGCAAGTGCAGCAACTACACGAACTGAGCACCAGCAACGACGCCGGTTAATCCGGTTAGGATCGCGCTATGCGATTCGGAGTTGTTGCCGTCCTCGCGGTCGCATGCGGCCAGGCTCCGCCTCGTGCGGCTCCGCCGGCCATGCCGACTCCGCCATCGGTGTTTGATGCCGGCGTGGCCGTCGCGGTCGCCGATGCACCGGAGCCGCCGAAGAGGTTGCCGCCGGGCTGCACGCAAGGTGAGGTCGCGCTGCGCCTCGCGGAGCTCGAAGCGATCGATCAACAGGTCCACAACAACGTCGATTCGAAGGCCGTGCTCGACGCGATCCGCGCGGCGATCGCCCGGCCGTGTCTGGTCCACCTCGCGGCGACGATCGAGCTGCCGAAGACCGCGACGAACTTGGTGCTGCGCGACGGCTGGTGGTCGATCGGCAGCGCGCTGCAAGAAGCCGCGGTCGAGCTGCCGCTGTGGCGCGGCAAGCGCACGGTGCCGATTCCGCGCGAGCTGATCCCGCCGACCTCTGACGCGGCAGCCAAGGAGCTCGCGTGGCTCGCGTGTCCGCCGAATGATGCCTCGTGCGATCGCGTCGGTAGCTACCTCGCGCGCGCCGAGGCGGCGTTCGACACGCGGCTCCGGCACGACGAGGCGAGCCTCCAGGTCGCAGAGGCCGAGTGGGGCGGCACCGTGCACACCGTGATCCCGGTGGCGGCGTGCGACGGCACCGGCCGTAAGCAGGACGAGGCACCCAAGACGTACGAGTCGTGGCTGAACTGCGTGACCGCGCGTGTCCCGCAGGGCCGCAAGTTCACCGAGAAGCGATTTCGCTCGCTCGAGCGTGGCTGGTTGATCCTGCGTGGGCGACGCGGGCACTACCAGGCCGCCGACGAGATCCGCGCGTACGACCTCGCGACCGGCGCTGCGTACATCGTCCAGCAGCAGACCGGCGTGATCATGACGCAGGATCAAGTCTCGCTGGCCCAGCGAGGGCCGCAGAAGACGACCGGCCGGCTGCCAGTGGATCTGTTGCGCGAGATCGCGTTCGTGTTGCTCACGCGTAAGGCGGTGGTCGAGCTACGCACGGGGACGGCCTACGCCGAGCTGCCGCCGAAGTTGCCGCTCGTCCTCAGCAAGTCGCTCGATCGCGAGTACTACGGCCGCACGAGCTGGGCCTCGAGCGATCAGACGACGATCGACTTCGCGTACATCGACGGCGCGGCGATCCGCAAGACCGGCTCGTTCACGTGGCCGAACGCGCACGACTGGATCGACGACTACGTCTCCGAGTTACTGCGCTACATGGAGGCGGGCCTCGTGAAGGGCTGCGCACCGGCGAAGCTGCCGCCACCCGAGGCGCTCGGCGGCAAGGCCGCGAAGGTGTCGCCGATCGATGCCTCCGCCGGCACGCTCGAGAAGCACTATCAGATGCTCGAGGAAGCGCTCGAGCAATCCCGCGGCGCGGCGTGCCGCGGCGCGAAGTGAGTCACGCGTGGCGCTCGCCGCGCTTCGCCGCATCGATCTCGTCGGCGAGCCCGGGCGAGCCATACGGCCAACCGCCTGTCTTCAGGCGCGGCGTGGTCTCGGCGTAGACCAGCGACGGCAGTGACGCGAACGCCTCGGGGCTGACGCTGCCGGTGTTGTTGGCGCGCAGGAACACCGTCTTCAATGTGCGGAAGCCCGGCGTGGTCGCGATGGCGTGGGCGTAATCCTGCATCGGCGGCAGCGCGCGGCGCTTCGCAGCCGGGTAGTTGCCGGCGGCACTGTTGTAGTAATTGATCGAGAGAAACTCGAGCTGCTCGACGGTGTTGCCGAGCACGCGCAGCCCTTCGGGCGTGAAGCAGTTGTCGAGGTAGCCGCCGCAATCGAGCGACAGGTGACGCACGCGGCGAAATGCCGGCGCGAGCTTGATCAGCTGCGCGTCGGTCATCGGCGAGCCGCCCTGCGAGCCGATCACGTTCCACTGAAAGCTGACGTGATAGATGCGCTCGAGCGACAGCTTCGCGAGCTCGTCCAGCACCGGCTTGCTCTTGAGCGATGTCACCTTGAGTGCGAGGCGCGGGTTGATCCACTCGATCGCGGCGAGGCCGGCGACCAGCTTGTCGGCTTCGCAGCGCGCGGCGTGCACGATGCCGTTCGGCCCGAGATCGAATTCGCGGAGGAACTCGCGCGCAGGACCGGCGAGCTTGCCGTGATGCTTGTCGTCGAGCGCGCGCCGCCGCTGCTCCTGCTCGGGTGTGCGCTCGGCGAGCAGCGAGAGCTGGATGAACTCGCCGCGCAAATCGCCGCGCTCGGAGAGCGCATCAGCCCACACGCGCAGCAGCTCGGTGTCGCTCGGATTCGCCCAGTACTGCGCGAGCAGGGGATCGATTTTCGTGGTCGGGTTCTCCGCGGGCTTGGCCTTCGCGGGTTTGGCCTTCGCGGTCGGTTTGGCTGCTGGGGGCTTGGTCTTTACCGGGGCCTTCGCCATCGACCGATTGTGCCTGCGAGGACCTCGCGGGTCGCTGGCACGCGAATTGGTTGTCTAAACGATCGTGGCGCACAGCATGACTTCGGAATGGCGCTCGTTTCGCGACGATACGCCCGGCGAGCGGTTCTCGAACCACCGCCAACGCATGCGGCGGAACGGCACGCGCGCCGGCGCGGTCGCCCGGATCGGTCTCGGGGTTTTGCTGGTCGCCGGCGGCATCCTGCTGTTGTTCATCCCCGGACCCGGCTTGCTCGTCGCACTGTTCGGTCTCGG
>JACCYD010000396.1 GCA_013696695.1 Deltaproteobacteria bacterium
GAGCTGGATCGCGCACTGAAGGACGGAGAGCTTGGCGCGATGATTGCCGCTGTTGCCGTAGCCCATCATTGCTGCGAGACCATTCGCTGCGTACTGCGCGAGCTGGGTTCGCTCTTGCGCGTTCGAGTCGACCAGCGACGGAATCATCGGAAGGCGAAGCGGGCGACCCGCGCTGTTGCCCGGCGTGTAGAGCTCGATGTCGATGCGCTCGCGAAGGGCCATCTTGCGCGCGTGATCGGGGTGGGAGGTGTCGTTCCACCACTCGTTACTCGCGTAGCGGGCGAGATCGCCTTTGCGATCGAGAAGCAGAGCGGACACGCCGCGTTCGAGTAGTTGCTCGATCATGTGCAGGGCGGCGGTCGTCTTGCCGCTACCAGTGCCGCCGACGAACGTGACGTGCGACTTCACCTGCTCGAGCGGAAGCGATTGCGGTTCCGCACGAAGCGAGGTGGTGACTCCGAGTCGAACCGTCGTCGGATCGAATGCTGCCATCGGAGTGCTGATGCGTTGCACCGGCGCGGGGGCAGGCGGGGCTGGTGGCGCTGCTGGAGGCGGCGGTGTCGAGATCGTGGGCTCGGACGCAGCCGGTGCGAGATCCAGATCGAGAATCAGACGCACGAAGGCGAGCTGCGCGATGGGTTGCGCCGTCTTCCGCCAGGACGCGAGTGAAGGTGCGTTCGACTGCGTCAGGTTGCGGAACGCGCAGACCGCGCGGAGCTCCGCCTCCTGAAGGGCGACCGTGCGTCCTCCGGCCTGGATGAACTCCCCGACCTGCGTGGCGGTCGCAGTCTTTGGTTTGAACTGGAAATCGCCGTTGCGGAGCGCGAACGGAGACAGGCCCTTGGCGGCAAGCTTCTTGAGGGCGTCGAGTTGCTTGCCGAGGTGACCACCTTGCGGAAGACGATTGCACACGGCGACGATCCGCTTGCCGAGCGACCCACCTTCGAGATGGAGTTGACCGGTCGCGCGGTCGAGGCGACACGTGAACTGGAGCCCGACCTCGTGCGCCGCCGCACGAAGTGCCTCGTCGACGATCGCCAGGACGCCTTCATCGTCATCAGGAACGGAGACCGAAGTCGTGCGGAGGTCGTTCCAGGCGCGATCGAGCTCGGGATAGCCGACCGTGGGAGCCACCGGCGGCACCTCGGGAAGTAGGTCGGGAGGAATTGCCAGCTCTGGGTTCGAGACGGCTGCCGATGGCTGTGCTCTTCCGACGAGCGTGCCGGCCTTGATGCATGCCGCGTGGTAATCGCGAAACTTGCCGAGCACGTCACGCGCGCGGAACTTGCTGACGGCTTCGACCTGCGCGGCGGTGAACGGGTAGAGCGGATCGTCCTCGCGCCACGGCACGTCGAACTCCGAGTAGAGATGTTCGAGCCGGCGGATCAGCATCTGTTCGATCTCGTCGACCTGGCGCTGACTCGTGAGGCGGACGGGGCCAGGGTCGCTCTCGACCCTATCGACCAGCGAGCGCGAGAGCTTGGGACGAACCGCGGCATAGACGTCATCCAGACACGAGATCACGACGACAGCAGAGGGGACTGCGTCGGCGACCGCACGCAGACTGTCGAATGCCTGTTGAAGACGCGTGACGTTCTGCCCGTCGGGGATGGTCTCTTCGATCTGATCGACAACCACGACCATCGCGGCCATCTGGAGCTCGTACATGATGGAGGCGAGTTGCTTGATCGTACGCAGCGGGTCCTCGGGTTGATCTCGAGCCGCGAGACCACCGAGCAACGTCCGGTCGTGCCGACTAAGTGACTCGCAACGCAGATACTTGATCACCCTGCGCTGCAGGGCGGGATCGCGGCGTTGCAACAGAAGCAACGCATGGAGCAGATCGCTCTCGAGCTGGCCGAGTCCCTCGGTGCGGATCACGCGATCGATGATGCGGCCGATCGTGGAGTCGAGCTGCGCCTCCGAAAGCTCGGCGGTACGCAACCGCTCGAGCTCGTCGGGTGGAATCTGCACCCGACCTTCCGCGAGACCGTCCGACAAGTACATCAAGGCCGACTCATGAAGAATCGGCGCGTCGTAAGGGCGCTCCATCGAATCGATCAGACTGCGCAGCACGTAGCGCGAGTAGTCGCCGACCTCGGACGTCATCTGCATGTAGCCGACGTAGCCGAGTCGCGACGAATGCACCTGCGCGCGTAGTGCGCGAAGGAGATGCGTCTTGCCGGCGCCAGACTCGCCGAGCACCAGGAGAGTGCGCCCGTGGCCACGTTGCACGTGCTCGGGCGTGCTCGCGCGCGTCACCTGCTGATGGAAGACATCGCGAACCTCCGCGTGAATCGATTCGACATCGAAGGGGTCGCGAAGGTAGATCTGTGAACCGTGGGCAACTGACGCGAAGACCTCGGGCCCGTCGGGCCGGCAGAATGCAGCGGCGCGCGGATCGAGTCCGAGTACGGCCTGTCGTTCGAACAGGGAGCGCAGGTTTCGTCGGGCTTTCCGCTCGACCTCGGTGCTGCGGCCGGCGAAGACTTCTTCCATGATTCGCGCGAGCATCCGCTCGTGATCTCGAAGCGGCGACGTGTTGCGCGTGTGCTTTTCGACCTGGCGAACGAGATCGAGACCGCTCCACTCCGAAGGTGAGCGGAAGCCGAACGGGCCGGTGTCATCGCGATGGGTGCGAAGGAAGCGCTCGATATCGGCAGGTGCTGGCGTGCCGTCGGCAAACGCTTCGTAATGAGGAAGTGCTGCGAAATACTTCGCGGCGGCCACCCGCACGAGCTCTGCGACGCGGGCGAGCTCGTCGGCGTCGATTCGGCCGTCCGCCTCGATGGCTTGATGCGCCACACGCAAGCAGTCGTCGAGCAATGCGAGCTGGATGAGGATCGGTAAGGCTGCGCGCGTGGCGCCGAGACCTGCTTGGAGGGTGGCTGCGGCACTCGAACGGGCAGGCTCGCGCAGGCTGCGATCGATGGTTTGCGTGATACGCGTGAGCCAGGAGGCGACTTCGGCAGCATCGAGATTCGTGGTCACGGACATCAGGCTTCCTCCCGAACGATGAAATGAAAGC
>JACCYD010000339.1 GCA_013696695.1 Deltaproteobacteria bacterium
GGCGCACGGTCTGCTCGTCGACGGCGGCCGCACGTTGCGCGAGGAACGCTTCACGCTCGCAGTCGATCCGGCGAAGCCAGTTCGGCTCGTGCTGCGAACCGGCGGGTTTCGCCAGTATCCGGATCAGGTAGCGGTCGGCGTCGCGAGGCTCCGCATCAACGGCAGCACGCTCGACGTGCCCGCACCACGCGGCGCGCTCGTCGAGGTCGAGCTGGAGCTGCGTGCGCCCGCGCTCGGCTTCGAGATCGTCGTCGCGAGCGATCACCCGTATCGCGCGTTTCACTGGTTCGCGCTCCAACCGGACTGATAGGCTGCCGCCGTGCGTATCTATCTCGTTCGCCACGGCGATGCAGTTCCCGAGGAAGATGCCGGAAGTGATCGCGATCGCTGGCTGTCCCCTCGCGGCCGCGAAGCCGTGCGCGTCCTCGGTCGCCTGCTGCGCGAGCAACAGGTTTCCCCCGACGCGATCCTGACCTCACCCCTGCCGCGTGCCGTGCAGACCGCCGAGTTGCTCGCCGCGAGCATCGATTTCCTCGGCACGATCGCCAGCCGGCGCTGCTTCGAACCTGCCGCGCAGCCGCGCGTCGGTGCGAATGCAGTGATGGCCGCCGGCGGCTCGGTGATCATCGTCGGGCACGAGCCTTCGATCTCCTCCCTCGGTGCGCACCTGCTCGGCCGCCCCTCGTTTCCACAGTTCCGGACCGCTCAGTGCTGCGCGATCGAGGACTCCAAGCCGACGTGGACGGCGCGCGCCGACATCACTCTCGTCCAGGCGTACTTCGTCGACTGACCTACTCGACGGGCGGTCGCTTCGTGTGGTGATCGGTGCGCGCTTGCAGCATCGCGCCGAGCTCGAACAACCGGACGTCCTCGTACGGCGCGGCCATCGCGTGCACGCTGAGCGGCAGCCCGTTGTCCGAAAGCCCAGCCGGTAGCGTGATGCCGGGCGCGCCGATCAGGTTGCCGGCGGGCTGGAGCACGGCCCAGCCACCGAGATCGCCGACATCGGTATCACGGTCATCGATGACATCGGCTTCGAACGGTCGGCCGCCGCAGAGCAACACGTCGTGGCGCGCGAACAGCGCGTCGTATTCGCGCTGCGCGACCGCGCGGACGTACGACGCCTTGACGTAATCGTCGGCGCGCATCCCGTGGCTCTCGTAGGTGCGCCACTTCTTCTCCCACGGCTCCTCGTCGTAGAGGTCGTGAACGGCGCCGCTGTGGATCAGCGGAGCGAGCGCACCGTAGACCTCGCCAAGCAGGATCACTAACGTCGTCATCTCGACTGGGAGTTTCGGAAGCGCGACCGGCTCGATGATCGCGCCCGCGGCGCTCAGCGCTTCGACCGCACGCACCATCGTGGCCTGATAACCCGCGGGGGTGCGGCCGCCGGGGAGAGCAGCGAGCCCGATCCGCAGCGGAGCTCCGAGCTTCGCGAGTGGTTGATTCGCGATCGCGCCGGCGACCAGCGCGGTATCCGCGGCGCTGCGGGCGAGCGGGCCCAGCTTGTCGAGCGTCGGACAGATCAGAAGCGCACCGTCGCGCGACACGATGCCGAACGTCGGACGATAGCCGGTGACGCCGCAGTAGCTGGCCGGGCAATCGATCGAGCCCCAGGTCTCGCTGCCGATCGCGAACGCGCACAACCCCGCTGCCGTGGCAGCACCAGAACCGCTCGAGCTGCCTCCAGCCCACCTCTCGAGGTTCCACGGATTGCGGCAGGGGCCGTTGTGGTTGGTGGACTGCTTGTTGTTGCCGAGTGCGTTCGCGAGCTCGGTCATCGACAGCTTGCCGAGGAGCACGGCCCCGGCCTCGCGCAAGCGCGTAACGATCGCGGCATCGTGCGTCGGCACGCGACCAACCGTCGCCTTGCAGCCCCAGGTGGTCGGGATGCTCGCGGTGTCGACGAGGTCTTTCGCGGCGTAGGGGATGCCGTGGAGCGGCCCGCGATCGCGGCCGGCTGCGAGCTCGCCGTCGGCGCGCTTGGCCTCGGCGCGCGCGACCTCCGCGGTCACGGTGATGAACGCGTTGAGCTTGGGCCCGATGCGCCCGATGCGCTCCAGATAGATCTCGACGAGGCGCTCCGACGTCAGCGACCGATCGCGCAACTTGCCACCGAGCTCGCCGATCGACGCATACGCGAGGTCAGCGTCGCTCATCTTGCTCCGGTCATCGCTTGCGACGGAGGGGCGTGAACGGCAGCGCGACCTCCACTCCCTCGGGGATCGGGAACGTGCGCATCTCGATCAACTGAGCGGCGACGCTCGCGCCAGCACGCGCAGGTTCGTCGCGGCCGGTGCAACCGACCAGCGGAACGGCAGCGGCCGCGCCCAGCGAGGTGAAGAACGAGCGGCGGTCCATGCTCGTGAGTCTACGCGACAGCGGTACAGTGACGCATGGCGGTCGCATCGATCGTGTGCGTCGACGGCGATCTCGACGTCCACGACACCGCGAGCGCAGCGGTCGCCGCGGCGATCGAACGCCGGCGCGAGTCACCCACCGCACGGATCGGGATCTGCGTCGGTGACATCGAGCTCGGTGATCCGCTCGGGTTCGCCAGGCGCCTGTCGACGATCGCCGAGCCCGGCGCGATCCTGGTCAGCGACACCATCCGGCGCTCGGTGGAACGCGACGATCGCTCGTTCCTCGATCTCGGCGCGGTCTCGATCGCGGGCTACGCCGATCGCATGCACGTGTTCGAGCTCGACGGCGCCCGGCAGCGCGATCGCTGCATCGTGGCGATCGAGCTCTCGCGCAATGGTGTGGTCAGCAGGAGGGACGAACCCGAAGATCAGGCGCGCACCGAGGCCGAGCTCTCCGATTACGACCGCACCGTGTGGCGGCAGCTGGCCGCGCATCGCGGCTTCGTCCAGCGGGTCGAGCGACTCGAATATCTGGTCGCGTTCGATGCGCCTGTCGATGCCGTGGACGCGGCGATCGCACTGCATCGCGTGTGGGCGCCGCACGAAGCGATCGGGCGTCTCGTGTTCGGTTTCGAGCTCGGCCGACTCACCTACATGGTGGATCGCTGGTGGGGTAGTGCCATGATCACCGCCAACCGGATCGCTTCCACCCGGTTCCAACA
>JACCYD010000459.1 GCA_013696695.1 Deltaproteobacteria bacterium
GTCGGGCGCGCCAGCACGGAGTCGATAGCGAGCTCGATCCTCAGGTCGCGGCGGTGCTCGAGCTGCAGCGCTTGCTCGGGCTTCCCGCGCTCGATTCGATGGAGCCCGCGAAGGCTCGCCGCTTCGCGGAGAACGGCTTGTCACCGCTCGACGTCGCCAGCGAGCCGATGGCCGAGGTGATCGACATCACCGTGCCCGGTCGCGGCGGCGCGATCCCGGTGCGCATCTTCGTGCCGCACGGCGCGAGCGATCACTGGATCGTCTATTTGCATGGTGGCGGCGGCGTGATCGGATCGATCCGATCGTCGGAGCCGATCACGCGGTTGATCGCGGCGCAGACGCGCTGCACTGTCGCGTCGGTCGAGTATCGGCTCGGGCCCGAGCACAAGCATCCGGCGGCGATCGATGACGCGGTCGCGGCATTCGATGCGCTGCGCACACGGATTCCCGGCAAGGCAGTGGTCGCCGGCGACAGCTTCGGTGGGTATCTCTCGGCGCACGTCGATCACGCCGCGAAGCGCCGCCCCGATCTCCAGGTGCTGATCTATCCGATGGTCGATCAGACGCAGGCGTCGGCCTCGCTCGATCGTCACGCCGAGGGCTATCTGCTGACGCGCTCGATGGTGCGCTGGTTCCGCGGCCATTATCTACACGCGGACGACGACCGCCGCGCGGTGTCCCCGCTGTTCTGGTCCCTCGAGGGTGCTTGTCCCGCGATCGTGCTCACAGCCGGCTACGACCCGCTGGTCGACGAAGGCGACGCGTATGCCGAGGCGTTACGGGTGGCCGGGACACCGGTCCTTCACCGTCGCTACCCCGCGCTGATCCACGGGTTCTTGAGCCTCGGCGGGGGCGTCCGTGCGGCACGCGCAGCGGTCGACATGCTCTGCGATGACATCGTGGCGCAGCTCGGCACCTGAAGCGAAAGTTGGCCATTCCTACCCGGGTGATACGATCCGCCGAATGACCGCGGTGCTGATCGCTCTGGCTGATATCGGCCCGGCGATGCCACACGAGGAACAGCTGATCGCCGCGGGTGTCGACGCGAAGTGGGACGCGCAGCTAGCCGATGGTCCGCGCGGCTCGACCGACGCGATGGTCGTGTTGGTCGACGCCGATCACCTCGGTACGCGGTTGGTCGAGGTCACCGAGCGCTGGCGCGAGCAAGCCTCGGTGCCCGGCGTGATCGCCATCGGAGGCTCTGCGGTCGCGCGCGAACAGGCGCCGCGCGCGCGCGTCACCCTGCTGTCCTCCAGTGCACGCAAGGAGACGATCTTCGCTGCGATCAAGGAGGCCGCGAAGATGCGGCTCGCCTCCGGCATGCGATGGCCGGTGCTGCGTGCCGCCAGCGGCCTTCCACCGATCACCGAGAGCCGGCAGCACTGGCAGCAGACACTGGCCGCCGCGCGCGCGGTCGACATCGAGATCCCGCGCTCCGCGCTGCGCTGGCACGCCGCGCACTACGTGACCCCGACCGCAAAGCTCGACGAGCTCCGCGAGGAACGCGTGCTCACGGTGCCCGAGCTCGAAGCCTCGAGGGTGATCGACGGAACGCGCACCGTACAGAGCCTCGTCAGAATGGGTCCGCTCGATCCGCTGCAGACCGCACGCATGTTATGGGCGCTCGGCTCGATGGGCGCGCTCGACTTCACCCCCGAGATCCGGGACGTGACGACCGGCGCACGGCGCCTGATCTCCGATCTACGCGCTCATCTGCGCGCGCGCTCGGAGCGGCTCGAGAAGAGCACGTTCTACGACGTGCTCGAGCTGACGCCGCTCGCCGAGTACGAGGAGATCGAGGCCGCCTACCAATCGGTCGCGAGCCGGTTCGCGCCCCAGGTGCTCGACGCGCACGATCTCTCGGAGCTGCAGGCGCTGGTCCGGCCGATGTGGGAGCTGGTCGAGAAGGCGCGCTCGGTGCTCGTCGATCACGCGCAGCGCGGCCGCTATCACGACTTCTTGCGCCAGAAGATCGACACGCTCCACACCGTCTGGGCGATCGATCCCTCGGCCGTGACCGCCGCCGCCGAGGCATTCGTCCGTGGGCAACGCGCGCTCGGCGAAGGCGATGTTCACAAGGCGATGAGCGACCTCGCCGTCGCCTGCCGTCACTTCCCCGGGCACCCCGATTACGAGGCGAACTTCGCGTGGGCGCGCTATCGCGTCCAAGTCTCCTCGGGGCGCGATCGGGTGGAGGGTGCGGTGCACGAGCGCAAGCAGATCGAGGAGCTGCTGGTCGGACGCCGGCCGTGGCCCCGTGCGCTCGTGCCGCTCGCGCTGCTCTGCGCCGCGGGCAACGATGCCGATTCCGCGCGCTGGCACCTCCACACCGCGTTGACGATCGATCCGACGATCCCAGCCGCCGCGCAGCTCGCGCAGCGGCTCGGCATGCGCCGCTACTGACGCCTGCGTATATAGTCGCGGCGTGCGCGACATCGAAGACCGGCTACACGCCGCGCGGCCCGGGACGATCGAGGCCGAGCTGGTCGCGATCGCGCTCGAGGCCACCGGTGCGGAGCACGGCGCGCTGTTCGTGTGGGACAAGGAAGCCGACGGGCTCGCGCTCGTGCATCACGTCGTCAACGGCGTGACGGTGACCTTGCCCCGCGTCGTCAAGCACGACGTCGAGGAGAAGGCGTCGCGCGCATCGTCCTCGAAGCTCGGCGAGAGCCGCAGCTCGACGAAGGCCGGCATCGCGCTGCACGTGTTCGATAGTGGCGAGCCCTATCTGTGCCCCGACACGTCCCGCGATGTGCGGTACACGCGCTATCTGATCGACGTCGGCGCGATCGCCGCGGCACCGCTTCGCTATCAACGCCGCGCGATCGGCGTGTTGACGGTTTCGTCGCTCAAGCCGCGCGGCCTCGACGACAAGTCGCTGCGCGCGCTGACCGCGATCGCGGAGGTCGCCGCACCGCTGCTGCGCCGCGCGCAGGTCGACAAGCTGTCGCGTGCAGCGACCGGCCGGCCGCTGATGATCAAGGGGCTGTCGCCCGCGTGGCACGAGGTCGAGCGCAAGCTCGAGCTCGCGGCGCCCACCAACGCGCCGATCCTGATCCGCGGTGAGAGCGGCACCGGCAAAGATCTCGTCGCGCGCGCGATTCACTGGAACAGCCGGCGCACCGAGAAGCCGTACGTGGTGGTCAACTGCGCGGCGATTCCCGAGACGCTGCTCGAGTCGATCCTGTTCGGTCACGTCTAGGGCGCGTTCACCGGCGCGGTGATCCACAAGGTCGGCGAGTTCCAGAAGGCGAACGGCGGCACGCTGTTTCTCGACGAGGTCGGCGAGCTGCCGGTGATGCTGCAGGCGAAGGTGCTGCGCGCCGTCGAGCAAGGCGAGGTGCAGCCACTCGGTTCGAACGATCCGCCGGATCGCGTCGACGTGCGGCTGATCTGCGCCACCAACCGCGACCTCGAGGCGATGGCGAAGGTCGGCACGTTCCGAGACGATCTGTTCTACCGGCTCAGCGTGATGACGCTCGATCTGCCACCGCTGCGCTCGTACAAGGACAACCTCGAGACGCTCGCGAACGTGTTCCTCGAGCAATCGGCGTCGTCGCACGGCAAGCCGGCGCCCCGGCTCGGCACGGCGGTGCTCGCGCGGCTCTCGGCGTACGACTTCCCCGGCAACGTGCGCGAGCTCAAGAACACGATCGAACACGCGGTGATCTTGTGCACCGGCGACGAGCTGTCGCCCGAGGATCTCCCCCGTCCGCTGCATACACCGGCGAACGCGGGGAAGCCGGCGAAGCCCGCGCAACAGTCGCTCGCGGCCGCGCGCGAGACCTGGCTCGACCCACTCGAGCGGCAGTACCTCACCGACTTGCTCGCCAAGCACGGCGGCAACGTCAAGGTCGCGGCACGTGCGGCGGGCATCAACACCGTGACGCTGTATCGCTTGCTCAAACGTCGCGGCCTGCAGCTCGGTCGCACCGTTCGCGCGTCGGATTAGAGGCGGCGCTGGCTCGAGCGCGTCACCGAGAACCTCGAGTCCGCCGGGACCTCGGGATCGGTGGAGTCCTCGCGATTCGAGATCACGCCCGGCGGCAGTGGCGCGCCGGGCGCCAGCGGCAATGGCGTGGTGCCGCGAGCGGCGCGCACCGGCGGCTCGGGTAGTTGGGGTAGCGAGACGAACTGCACGTACGGTTGCGGCTGGGCCGGCGGCACCTGGAAGTTGTCGAGCTTCTGGCGACGGACCCCGACCAGGGCGCCGTAGCAATAGATCCCGAGGCCGACGGCGGCGAGCAGCGAGATCAGGAAGACGGCGAACAGCACGATGGAGTGTGGCTGCAAGGCACGATCCCGCGGTTTCGACGTGCAACTCCGCGCCGCTCCGCGTGCTGGTGTGGAATGGCCGCAGGGTTGCTGGAGCCTGAAGGGACCAGCTAACGGCGCACGCCGACCCCGGTGACGGCCCACTTGTCACTGCGATAGGCGACGTAGGTGCCCGCAGCCTTGGCGACGAAGGCGAGAGGAAAGCTCAACCAGACGCCGAATTCGTCGAGCCCGAGGCCAAAGCCGAGCAACGCGGCGAGCGGGATCTGGATCGCGAGCGTCGTCCAGATGTTGATGCGCAAGCTGGTTCGCGTGGCGCCCGCCCCTTGCAGCATACCGATCAGCGAGATGTTGATCGCGGCGGGAAGCATCGCGAGGCCGAGCAGCCGCATCCACTCGACGGCATAGCCCTCGAGCGCGGTGCCCTCCTTGACGTCGAAGATGCCGACCAGCGGGTAGGCCGCGAGCACGATGATCAGCGCGAGGCCCCACATGATCGCGGCGCACAGGATCATCGACGCGCGCGTGACGTCGCGTGCCCGCTGGATGTCGCCGGCGCCGAGTGCCTGACCGACCAGCGCGCCCGTCGCTTGCGCGATGCCGAGCCCGGGGACGAACGCGAGAGCTTGGACGCGGAGGCCGAGGCCATGGGCGGCGACCAGCGTGCCGTCGATCCGGCCGAGCATGCCGAGCACCGTCATGAAGCCGGCGTTGAGCACGAGCATGTCGAGCGCGGCCGGCCAGCCGATCTTGTACATGTCGCCCGCGAGCTTGCGATCGATCGCCCGTGGCGTCAGCGGCAGCTTGAGGCCGGGGATCGTTCCCCGGCGGAGCACGATGATCAGCGAGATGACGTTCATCGCTTGAGCGACGACGGTGCCGATCGCCGAGCCGGTGACACCGAGCGCCGGCATCCCGAGGTTGCCGAGCACGAGGCCGTAGTTGAGGACGGCGTTGACGATGTTCGCGCCGATCGCGCACATGAACGGGATGCGCGTGTTGCCGACGCCGCGCAGCACGCCGGCGTAGAGCAGCCCGAGATAGAAGAATGGCGTGCCGGCCATCACCGGTCGCAGATAGTCACCGCCGATCGCGGCAACTTCGGCCGACGCGCCGAGCGCGCGCAAGATCATCTCGGCGAACACCGCGCCCAAGATGCCGAACACGACGCCGACCAAGATGGTCAGCTGCGTGGCTTGCACGAGCAGCTCGTTGACGCGATCCATCTGCTTCGCGCCGTATGCCCGCGCGACGAGCGCGACGGTGCCGACCATCAGGCCGAGCATCGCCGTCATCATCAGAAACACCACCTGGACCGCGAAGCCGAGCGCCTCGAGCACCGGCTCGGAGTTCGGCATCCGGCCGCACAGCGCGGAGTCGACCGCGAGCATCAACACCGCGAGGACGTTGATGCCGATGATCGGTAGAGCGAGCTTGAACAGCTGTCGCGGGATGCTGTCGCTGGTCTGCGGAGGTACTACGGCGGACAGGCGGCTAGCTTACGCGGACCGCGCGACGGGGGCACGGCATGGACCCTCCACAATCAGCCAGGCCGAAACGCAAACAGGCAGCCACGCTCGTGGCTGCCTTGCATGCGGAACGTGACGCCTCGTGACTACAGAACCGTGAGGCCCTTGAGCACGGTGCGGAGCGACGCCATCGCGTCGGTCGCCGCGGTCTTCGTCGTGTACTGCTCGCTGGTGCCGACGATCTCGCCGTTGAGCGCCTGGACGGTGAAGTAGTAACCACCCGACGCGTTCTGCTTCAGGTTGTACGCCGCCGTGTTCTGACCTTCGGTCTGGACCGCCATCGCGCCGTTGAACGCCGCGGCCTCGGTCGTGTACTGCTCCGACGAGAGGACGACCTTGCCGTTGCTGGCGAAGATATTGAAGCGGAACTGGCCCGAGGCGCCGGTTAGCACTTCAGCGCGCGCGCCGGTTGCCGATTCGCGCTTGTCGAGCAGGCTGGTGACCGCCTTCACGCACGCGGTCACCGCGCGGGTCGCGCTCGACTTGGTCGCGTAGGTCTCCGAGGTCGAGATCACCGCGCCGTTCGCCGACTTCAGAGTGACGACATAGCCCTTCGCCGCAGCCTTGATGGTGTACATCGCCGGGTCAACGCCGTTATCGAGCACCGAGAGAGCGCCGGTGATCGAGCTCGTGCGGGCTTTGTAGGCCTCGGACGTCAGCAGGATCGAGCCATTGCCGCTCTTGAGGTTGAAGTGCCACTGCGCATCGGACGCCTGCCAGAACGTCAGCTTGCCGGCGGCAGAGGCTTCGTCTTCGGTCTCCGAGAAGTCGTCGTCGGCGCCAGTTGCGCAGCCGACAGCGGCGATCGTCGAGAACGAGAGAACGAGAGAGGCGATAAGGGAGTGAGCGATCCGCATGATGGTGCAGTATTTCAAGGGTCGCGCCAACGCAGAAATCGATTCAAGTTACTAGAACTACAAGGGATGTCGCAGTGGCTACTGTTGTAGCGCAGCGAACTAAAGTTGCTTCTATGCAACTAATGTTGCCGTTTTATATATCTCGAAAGCAATCCCCATTCCCCGAAACGCAAACAGGGCAGCCACCTTCGTGGCTGCCCTGCATGCGTAGCTGCGTTCGAGTCGAGACCTAGAGGACGACGAGCGTCTTGAGCAGGCTCTGGAGCGACGCCATCGCGTCGGTCGCCGAGGCCTTCGTCGTGTACTGCTGGCTGGTGCCGATCACTTCGCCGTTGAGCGCCTTCACGTTGAAGAAGAAGCCGCCGGCGGTGTTCTGCTTCAGCGTGTACGCCGACGCGTTCTGACCCTCGGACTGGACGGCCATCGCGCCGTTGAACGCGGCCGCTTCGGTCGTGTACTGCTCGGACGACAGGATGATCTGGCCGTTCTTGGCGAACACGTTGAACCGGAACTGACCCGAATCTCCGACGAGGACTTCGGTGCGCGCGCCGGCCGCGGCCTCGCGCTTGTCGAGGAGGCTGGTCACCGCCTTGACGCTCGAGGTCACCGCGCGAGTCGCGCTCGACTTCGTCGCATAGACCTGCGAGTACGTGATCACTTCGCCGTTCGCTGCCTTGAGGTTGACGACGAAGCCCTTGGCGGCCGGCTTGACGACGTACATCGCGGAGTCGACGCCGTTCTCGAGGGTCGACAGCGCGCCGTTGATCGCACCGGTGCGAGCCTTGTAGGCCTCCGACGTGAGGAGGATGGCGCCGTTGCCGCTCTTCAGATTGAAGTGCCACTGACCGTCCGACGCCTGCCAGAACGACAGCTTGCCGGAGCTCGACGCTTCGTCGTCGGTCTCGGAGAAGTCGTCCTCGTTGCCCGTGGCGCAGCCGACGGTGGCGAGCGTGGAGACGGAGAGAATCAGGGAGGTGATAAGCGAGTGAGCGATACGCATGATGTCCTGCGTCAAATACAAAGGGTGCGCCAATGTAGGCACCTCCTAATACGCAGGAATCACTCGCAAGAGATCTCGTCCACAGATTCGACTAAACAACTCTCGTTGCATGAAAGCAACTCGAATTGCTTTTGGATCAGTCGTAGCGGAGCCCCTCGGCGGGTCGGAGCGCGGATGCCGAGAGCGCCGGGAACAACGTCACCAGCACGCTGACCGCCATCGTGATCCCGGCGACCAGCACGACCTCGAACCAGCGCACCTCGATCGGCAACTTGTCGATCAGATAGACCTTCGGGTCGAGGTGGTAGCCGTACGAGCTGACCACGTAACAGATCGCCAGACCGAGGGCGACGCCGATGAACATGCCGATGTTGCCGATCACGATGCCGACGATCTGAAACGTCCACGCGACGCTCGCCGACGTGGCCCCCATCGACTTGAGGATCGCGATCTCGCGCGTCTTGTCGGTGACCATCATGATCAAGGCCGACACCATGTTCACGGCGGCCACCAGGATGATCAGCGTCAGGATGATCACCAGCGCGAGCTTCTGCAGGTTGAGCGCGGTGAACAGGTTGTGGTTGAGCTCGTACCAGTCCTGGACCTGATAGGGCGGACCACCGAGCTGCTTCTCGAGCTTCTCGGCGATCTCCTCGGCGCGATCCACATCCTTGACCTTGAGCTCGACGCCCATCACCTGATCGCCGCGGCCGACCAGATCCTGTGTGTCCTGGAGTGCCGTGTACATCAGGCGGCGGTCGTACTCGTCGAACCCGCTATAGAAGATGCCGCTGACCCGGAACCGCCGCGTACGCGGGGCGCTCGACTTCGCCCGGAACGTGTCGAAATCGATGTTCGACAGCGGCACCACGACGGTGACGTCGTCGCCGACCTTGGTCTTGAGCTTGTGAGCGAGCTCCTTGCCCATGATGATCGGCGGCAGCACGCCCGGCCCACGCGCGTTCGGGTCTTTGCCGAGCGTGTCGACCGAGCCTTCGATCATGTGTTGCTCGAGATCGAGGACGCCGTTCACGAGCTTCGGATCGATGCCCTTGATCGCCACGCCAGAAAGCTCGCCCTTGCCGCGCGTCACCAGCATCTCGGCGAAGATGAACGGCTGCACCGCGATCACGTCGGGATCGATCTCGGCCGACGTCTTCATGACGTCTCGGTATTCGGCAAAGGTCGCCTGACTCTTGAGCACGATGACGTGCGCGTTGACGCCGAGCACCTTGTCGCGGAACTGCTTCTGGAACCCGGTGGTCACCGCGAGCACGATCGTCAGCGCAGCGACTCCGAGCGCGACGCCGAGGATCGACACGCTCGTGAACACGGTGAACAGCGACAGCAGGACGAACACCGCCGTCGCGATCAAGCCGAGCACGAACATCAGGACGCCGGCGGGATTGCCGCTCGACATCAGCAGGATGCCGAGGCCCGCCGCGGAGACGATCGCCGCACCGACGGCCATCATCAGAAGAAGGCGATCCTTCTTGCCACCGTAGAGGTAGCGCCAGCCAATCTTCGCTTCGTAGTTCACGGACGGCTCAGCTTGCCGTGTCGGTCGCGCCCGCGCCAGCGCGCGAACGCGAATCTCGTCGAGATCAGCCTCGGGAATATCGTGGCGACGACGCTCGGTTCACGACGCGCCCAGGAGCTTTCTCGATGGCGGCGGAGCGCGGAATCATGGATAACCGGCGCGTTGCGTTCTGCCCTTGTCCTCGTGATCTTGCTCGCGCGCACCGTCGCCGCGGGCACGCTGCAACCCGTCGCCGAGTTCGGCGCCAATCCAGGCGCGCTCTCGATGTTCGAATACGTGCCCGCGAACCTCGGCGCGCAACGCCCGCTGGTCGTCGCGATGCACGGCTGCACGCAGCAGGCGAGCAGCATGGAAGCTGCCGGCTGGAACACGCTCGCCGACGAGCACGGGTTCGCCGTGATCTATCCCGAGCAGCGTGCCGCGAACAACTCGCTGCGCTGCTTCAACTGGGCCGGTGAATTCGGCGACACCGCCAACCTCGAGCGCGGCATGGGCGAGAACGCTTCGATCATGGCGATGATCGATCACGCGATCACCGCACACGATCTGGATCCCACGCGCGTCTACGTCACCGGCCTGTCCGCCGGCGGCGCGTTCACCGCCGTGATGATGGCGACCTGGCCGGATCGGTTTGCGGCTGCGGCGATCGTCGCCGGCTTGCCCTACCGATGCGCGACCTCGCTCGCCGAAGCGAACACCTGTGCCAGCCCGGGCGTCGTGAAGTCCGCCGCCGCGTGGGGCGATCTCGTGCGCGCCGCCGGTACCGGCCCATGGCCACCCTTGCAGATCTGGCAGGGTAGCGCCGACAGCACTGTCGCGCCGAGCAACGCCACCGAGCTCGTCAAGCAATGGACCAACGTCCACGGTACCGACGACATTGCTGATGCGACCGAGACCCTCGGCAAGGCGACGCGCACCGAGCATCGCGTCGGATCGCAGATCGTCGTCGAGGAATACGTGATCGCGGGCATGGGTCACGCGGTGCCGATCGGCGGCGCGGACTGCCCCGCCACCGCCGGGGCGTTCTTCTCGGATCAAGGCATCTGCTCCACCACGCGCGCGGCGGCCTTCTTCGGTTTGCTCGATGACGGCGGGACCGGAAGTGGAAGTGGCGGCAGTGGCGATGGCGACGAGCTCTCTTCGGGCGGTTGTTCGACCGGCCACCACGATGGCCTTGCCGTGCTCGCGCTCGTCCTGCTCGCGCTCCGGATTCGCGGAGGAACTAACAAACAGTCTTGACTGACTGTTTCTTGGGCGCTACACACCCGAGCGGGATGTCGCCGGTCCGCGCTCCGCGCACGCAACAGCAACGCCGTGACGAGACTCGTCGCGCGTTGCTCGACGCGGCGGTCGAGAGCTTGATCGAGGTCGGCTTCGCGCGCACCACCACGCTCGAGGTGCAGCGGCGTGCGGAGGTCTCGCGCGGCGCCCTGCTCCACCACTTTCCGTCGAAGGCCGAGCTGCTGGTCGCGGCGGTCGACCACCTCGCCGAGATGCGCGCGAAGGAGCTCAAGGTGCTGTCGTCGCAGCTGCCGCCGAGCGATCGCCGCGAGCGCACCGATGCGGTGCTCGATCTGCTGTGGCAGTGCTTCTCCGGCACGTTCTTCCAGGTCGCGATGGAGCTCCGCACCGCAGCACGCACCGATCCCGAGCTGCGTCCGGTCCTGGTCGTCGCCGAGAAGTCGTTGCGCGAGCGCATCTTCGCGCAGGCGCGCACGCTGTTCGGCAAGGAGACCGCCGATCACCCGGGCCTCGAGCGCGCGCTCGATCTCACCCTGCAGCTCATGATCGGCTCCGCGATGTCCGCGGTGCTGCACTC
>JACCYD010000471.1 GCA_013696695.1 Deltaproteobacteria bacterium
AGCCCGGCGAGATCGCCCTTGCCGATCCGCGCGAGCGCCGTGGCGGCGGCGGCGCGCACGCCTTCGTCGGTGTGGCGGAGCTGGCGCTCGAGGACGTCGCCAGCCTCCTGCGCCTTGATCTTGCCGAGCCAGTGGATCGCGGCGCGACGCACGCGGGCATCGGGATCGTTGCCGGCGAGCTTGAGCAGATCGATCACGGCGAGCGCGCCGACCTTCTTGCCGACGCCCTCGACGGCGATCCGGCGAGCCTCGGGATCATCGCTGCGCAACATCTCCGACGCGACCTGCGGGGCCTGCGGGTACCCGCGCAGCACGGCGGTAGCGGCCGCAGCGGCGACGCGATCGTCCTCGTCGCCGAGCCGCTCCGCGACTTGATCCGCGAGCGACTGGATCTCGGCGGCGGAGACCGCTTCGATCGCGGCGATCTTGAGGCGCACCGAGGGCGAGGCGAGGGCCTGACCGAGCGTGGCGATCGCGAGATCCTTGAGGAGCTCGGGATCGTCGGTATCGCGCTGGCCGCGATACGACGCATACGATCGCGCGACGCCATCGGCATCACCGAGCGCGAGCGCCGCGCGCACCCGCATCTGCCACAAGCCGCGATCGGCGGGATGGGATGCGAGACCCTCGTCGGCGACGCGCGCGGCGCCGGCGTAATCACCGGACTCGTAGAGTGCGACCGAGTGTTTGTTCCGCCCGGCACAAGCGGCGACGCTCGACAAGACCAAGAAGATTGCTGCTGCTCGCATCATGGGGACTCCGTTCAAGATGACATGACCGTGCACCGCAACCGCGTTCCGGTTACACGAGACACTGGCGTGAGAATTGCCATTCACTACGCCGCATTGCGTAATCGCTGTCGCGAGACGGTCCGTTGTTGACGCAATTCGCGCAGCATCGCGCACGATCGCGATCGCTCGTCGAGAATTAACTAGTTCCCGCTGCTTCCGTTGTTGACTCATCTCTGTAACGCGAGCAAAGGTTACGCGGCCGTGAGGGACGGCATGCAGAACCGAACCATCATCATCGGTCTCTTGATCACCCACGTGCTCGCATTTGGCAGTGGCAGTGGCTGTGGCGAGGGATCGTCGTCGCCCGATGGCCCGGCGCCGGATACCGAGCCCTTCGAATCCGACTGTGGGTTCCCTGGCGATCAGGGCAACGAGCTCGGCATCGGCAAGTTCTGCGACTCGCAGTCCGACTGCGTCGAAGCGAACCTGCCGTTCTGCTCGACGCTTGGCGATCCCAACACGCACTTCTGCACCAAGCTCTGCGACATGGGCTCGACGGACCAGTGCGGTACCGCCACCGAGTGCACGTGCAACGGGAACAATCAGTGCGGCTGCACTCCGTCGGTCTGTCTCGGTAACTAGCCCGCCATCTACCAAAGGATCTCGAACATGAAGCGGCTTGCTGCAGGCGTCGTCCTTTTGATCGGATGCGGAACCGAGGGTCCCACAGGCCCCGAGCTCGTCGATGGCTTCGAAGTGCCGCCGCCGCCCGCGAATGGCATCCAGGTGATCACGCCGATCGTCGAGGACATCCAGCCCGGTACCGACAACGAGTACTGCATGTGGAGCGATCAGTTCCTCGAGACCGAGACCGACATCAAGTCGACCTCCGGCTTCCAGACCGAGCCGCCGGGGCACCACACGGTGCTCTACTACACGACGCTGACGCAGCCGCCCGGCACGCAGCGCAAGTGCAACGACACCGACATGGCGACGTTCCGCTTCCTCACCGGCAACGGTGCCGAAGGCGAGCTCAACTCGGCACCCGGCGATCTTGTCTATCGCGCGCCGGCCGGGGCGCAGCTGGTCGTCAACTCGCACTACCTCAACACCACCGATCAGGTGATGCGCGGGCAGTCGGCGATCAACGTCAACTTCGCCGAGCCGGGTGGCACGTATACGCCGTCGGGGTCGCTCGCGTTCCTCGACACCGGCATCCACGTGCCAGAGGGCGTCAGCCGGTTCGAGACCACGTGCAATGTCGATCGCACGTACAAGCTGTGGTTCGTGATCCCTCACATGCACCAGTGGGGCACCCACATCACCGTCGATTTGATCCAGGGCGGCACGGCCAACCGGTTGTTCGACACGCCGTGGGACGAGTCGTTTGCATTCCACCCGCCCGAAATGCGCCTCGATCCGGCCACGCCACTGGTGATCAACCAGGGCGACCAGATCAAGGTCGTCTGCGAGTGGAACAACGACACCGGCCGCGTCCTCGATTTCGGCTTCGAGATGTGCGTGAGCTACGCGCAGTTCATCGACGACTCGGGCGTCGGCAGCGTGGCGTGCGACGGCGGCAACTGGACGAACTTCTAAGCGGCTAGTTTCGTAG
>JACCYD010000472.1 GCA_013696695.1 Deltaproteobacteria bacterium
ATCACGCACCGAGGAGGCGCCGCGCTCGCGGAGTGCGCCACGGCGACGAGGAGGCAGGCGATACGAAGCATGTCGCCATGACACCACGAAAGCGGTGAACGTTCCCGCCGACCAGCAAGCCCGGGCCTCTGTACACGTGGCGGATCGCGAGGGTTGCTCTGGTCAGCGTCGCTTCTTGCGAGTGGGCTTCGCCGTGGCTCGCGGCCGCTTGGTCGGGCTACGCTTCGCACCATTCTCCAGGTGCGCTTCGATCCGGATCACGCGCAGGTCGATTCCCTCGACCCGGTGTTCCAGGCCGGTGAGGCGCTCCTCGACCCGACCGAGCCCGTCGTTCGTGGCGATCTGATGCTCCGCCAAGACCTGAACATTCCGCTCGAGATTCTCGAGCAGCACGCGATTGCCCTGCAGACCATCGTCGATCTTCGCGTGAAGCTCATCGGAACGCTTGGCCGTCTCCGCGCGCGATTCTTCGTGGCGCTGGTTCCACTCCGCGTGGCGCTTGGCCATCTCCGCGCGCGATTCTTCGTGGCGCTGGATCCACTCCGCGCGCGATTCTTCGTGGCGCTTGTTCCACTCCGCGCGTGATTCTTCGTGACGCTGGTTCCACTCCGCGCGCGAATCCTCGTAGCGCTTGTCCGTCTCCGCGAAGCGCTTGCGAGATTCCTCGCGGTGCTCCTGGGCCTCCCGTCGAGACTCGGCGATCAGGCGCTCGAACCGGTTCCATTGGTCGTCGGTCATCAACGGTTCCTCCGGCATCCAGCGCGCGGACCCGGTGTTGCCGGAGGGCATGCGTGGATGATCTAAAACTGACAGGCGAGCGTCAAGCCTCGCCAAGCTGGAGCTAGCTCAACTCCCGGGCGTGTCCTTGGTTCGCGGCTTCGCGAGCGCCTGGCAGATCTCGCAATCCTCTTCCGGCTTCCACTCGCCACGAAAGTCGACGTAGCGCCGCGGATCCTCGATCAGGCGGTGCCACGCCCGCGCGATGATCGCCGCGGAGCGGGCGGCATACTGCTCGGGATCGCGCTCCGGCAGGATGCCGGCTTCGGCGAGCTGTTCGATGCGGAGCTCGATCAATTGCTCGAGCTGGTACATCCGATCGAAATCGACGAGATCGACGAGGTGCTCGTACACCATGTCCTCCATCGTGTCCTCGATCGGATCGGGCTTGTCTCCATCGCGCATGAAGGGACTCGTGGCCTTGAGCTCGACATCGACCTTCACGACGACGCTCCGTTGGTGACAGCGGGCGGTTTGCCGCTCGAGATGGCGCGCGACTGCTTGATCAGCGCATCGCGCAGCTGCTGTTGGAGCGCTGGATGCTCGTCGAGATGTGCGACGGCCTTGTCTCGGCCTTGACCGATCTTGGTGCCCTCGTACGAGTACCAGGTGCCCGACTTCTCGACGAGCCCGAGCTTCTCGGCGGTATCGACCAGCTCGCCCAGCTTGTTGACGCCGGTGCCGTACAGGATCTCGAAGTCGGCCTCGCGGAACGGTGGGGCGAGCTTGTTCTTGACGACCTTGACCTTGCACTCGCTTCCGATCGTCTCCTCGCCGCGCTTGATCGCCTTCTTGCGCCGGATATCGAGCCGCACCGAGCAGTAGAACTTGAGGGCGTTGCCACCCGTGGTGGTCTCCGGGTTGCCGTAGACCACGCCGATCTTCTGGCGAAGCTGATTGATGAAGATGACGATCGTCCGCGTTCGCGAGATCACCGCGGTGAGCTTGCGCAACGCCTGGCTCATCAACCGCGCCTGCAGGCCCATGTGCGCATCGCCCATGTCGCCTTCGATCTCGGCGCGCGGCGTGAGCGCTGCCACCGAGTCGACGACGATCAGATCGATCGCGCCGGTGCGCACCAGCGTGTCGCAGATCTCGAGCGCCTGCTCGCCGCAATCCGGCTGACTGACCAGCAGATCTTCGAGCTCGACGCCAAGCCGCCGCGCATACTCGGCGTCGAGCGCGTGCTCGGCATCGATGAATGCACACACGCCACCCGCCTTCTGCGCTTCGGCGATCGCATGCAGCGCCAGCGTGGTCTTGCCCGACGATTCCGGGCCGTAGATCTCGATGATGCGCCCGCGCGGAAACCCGCCGATGCCGAGCGCGACATCGAGCGCGACCGATCCCGTGGGGATCACTTCCACCGGAGTGACCTCGCCCCCGTCGAGCCGCATGATCGAGCCCGAACCGAATTGCTTGTGAATGGCGCGAATCGCCTCGCCGATCGATTTGTTCTTGTTGTCTTTGTTCGACATGAAAACCTCCGCGCCGCCACTCATCAAGTCGCGTGCCGCGGCAACTGCGCGGATCCTCTCGCGCGGTTGTCCGGAACAACTGAAAGCCGGACGTTGTCCGTCCGGCCGGCGGACAAACGAAACAAGAAGGGATGTGACACAGTCGCGCCGTGAAGCTCGATGCGCGCTTGACCTTGTTCGTGACGCTGGTCGCGATCTTCATGACCTGCCTCGTCGTCGGCGATCTGATCGGCGGCAAGGTCACGTCGGTGACGCTGTTCGATCGCGAGTGGCACTTCTCCGCGGGTCAGCTCGCGTTCCCCGTCACCTTCATCCTCACCGACATCCTCAACGAGTTCTACGGTCGCAAGGTCGCGCGCCGCGTGACGCTGCTCGCCTTCTTCATGGTCGGCCTGACCCTCGCGATCATCGCGATCGCCGGTCAGCTCGGTTGGTCATCGATCACCGCGGATCCGAAGTGGACCGGTGTGACGCCGCGCGAGTTCGACATCGTGTTCTCGCAGGCGATGTGGATCCAGATCTCGTCGATGTTCGCGTTCCTGATCGGCAACATGATCGACATCGCCGTGTTCTTCATGTTCAAGCGACTCACCGGCAATCGCTTGCTGTGGCTGCGCGCCACCGGCTCCACCGCGGTCTCGCAGCTGGTCGACACCGTCGTCATCAGCTACATGGTGTGGGGCCACAAGATGGCGTTCGGCGACTACGTGATCCTCGTGATCACGAGCTACGTCATCAAGCTGGTGATCGCGATCGGCGTGACGCCGGTGCTCTATGGCCTCCACACCGTGATCGAGAAGAAGTTCGGAATCGAGCCGGCGGCACCCGACGAGGCCACCGCCGAGATCGCACCCGCGCGCACTCTTCCGCGCGACTAGCGGCGCCACTCGGCGGCGAGCGCGCAGCTCGCGATGCCGACGCGCTTGGCCTCGGCATCGAGGGCATCGGCCTTCGCCGCACCCTTGAGCGGCTGGATCTTTGCCAGGAACTTTCGCGCATCGCCGGTCTCCAGATTGGTCCCCAGCCAGGTGGCGATCTTGAAAACGCGGTCGTTTTGATCGAGGTCGGTGCTGCCGGAGCGCGCGACCACGTCGCACAATTTCTCGATATCGCCGGTGTACGCGGCATCGACCTTCGCTGGCTCACCCTCCGTGGCGGAGCTACCGCACGCGATCAGCAAGGCGATCGAGAAGTACTGGATGCGGCAGTTCATCGCAGGCCACTTACCACGGGGATACCCCGGCGAAAATCCTTTCTCTGCGACTCGCGACAAGGCGTCGGTTGTGGCTAGATCACGGAATGGCATACGTCGTGGCTGATCCGTGCGTGAAGTGCAAGTACACCGACTGCGTCGCGGTGTGCCCCGTCGACTGCTTCTACGAGGGCAAGAACTCGATCGCGATCAACCCCGACGAGTGCATCGATTGCGGCGCCTGCGAGCCCGAGTGCCCGACCACGGCGATCTTCGAGGAGTCCGAGCTCCCGGCCAAGTGGAACATCTTCAAGGACATCAACTCGGTCGTCTGCGGCACCAAGAAGGTCGAAGACACCGACACCGCCTCGTGGCCCGATCACCTGAAGGCGCAGCTCGGCGGCCTCGAGCTGTGGCCCAACATCACCGAGCAGAAGAAGCCGCTTCCGGGCGCTGACGACGCACAGAAGGAAGAGAACAAGATCGCCGCGCTGACCCTCGAGGGCGGCGGCTGATTCGGGCGCTACCGCCCGCGACCAACCCGGCCTGCGCGATCTGCAGGCCCACCTGCGGTGTCCGCAGCGTGCACTG
>JACCYD010000526.1 GCA_013696695.1 Deltaproteobacteria bacterium
ATGACGGCACCGGCGGCGTTGCAGGTGGTGCCGGAATCCGGTCTGTTGTTCGAGGAGCCGGGCGCACTACGCGAGGTCGCGGGCTCGGCGGCGCGATGGTTTCGCAAGTACCTGTCGCCGGCGCAGCGGCACGATGAAGCCACCTCCAGCTGCTAGATCAGATACGGCTCGAGGTCCGCCCAGTTCGGCCCGGCTTCGAGCCCTACGCGCAGAGGTGCCTCGAGAGTAAATGCCTCGCTCATCGCCTTGGCGCCGATCCGCGCGGCCTCGGCAAGCTCGCCGGTGGGTACTTCAAACAACACCTCGTCGAGGATCTGCGCGACCGGTTCCGCGGTCAGCCCAGCGCTGCGAAACGCGCGATCGGCGTCCAGCAAGCCGCGGCGCGAGACGTCGGACACCGAGCCTTCATGCGTGGCGCGACGAGCGAGGCGCTCTGCATACGAGCGATCGTGCGGGTCCAGCGATTCGAGGCCACCGATCGGCCACTTGCGACCGGCGATCGTGACGATGTAGCCGCGCTCCTTGGCGAGCCGGAATTGCTCGTCCTGGAACGCGCGCACCAGCGAGTAACGCTCGTCGAAGCGCTCGATCAACGCCTTCGCCTCCTGCGCGGTGATGTTGAGCTGGAGCGCGAGTGCACTTGCACCCTGGCCTGCGAACGTCGCGAAGTTGACGACCTTGCCGAGCTGCCGCTCGTCGGGCGTCAGCTCCGCGCGTGGCTTCGCGAGCACGGCGGCGGCGGTGAGGGCGTGGACGTCGTCGCGCTGCAGCAACGGCTCGACCAGCGCCGGATCCTTCGTCAGGTGCGCGAGGACGTGGAGGCCGAGCTGGTTGTAATCGATCGACAGCAGCACGCAGCCCGGGCGCGCGACGAACGCGCGACGGATCCGCGCCATCTCCGGGGTGCGGCCGGGAACGCGGCTGAGATCGGGGTTGGTGTTGACGAGCCGGCCGGAGAACGAGCGGGCAGGGTGGAATCGCGAGTGCACTCCGCCGTCGACGTCGAGCGCGTTGCGCAGCGAGATGATCCAGCTATCGCGCAACCGGCGGAGCAGGCGCCACCGCAGCACGAGCGGCACGATCGGATGCGCGTTCTCGATCCGCTCGAGCGCCTCGATCGACGTGCTCCACCCGGTCTTGGTGTGCGAGACGATCGGAAGCTTCAGCTCCTCGAACAGGACGGTGCCCAGCTGCTTCGACGAGTTGACGTTGAACGAGTGGCCCGCGAGCGCGTCGATCTCGGCCTGTAGCTCTGCCTCGATCGCCGCGAAGTCGGTCTCCGCGCTCGCGAGCTCGTCGAGATCGACGGCGAGGCCGCGCAGCTCCATCCGCACCACGGTGCCGGCGAGCTCGTGATACTCGGCGAACAGCGGCGGATCGATCGCGGGCGATAGCGAGCGCCACACCGCGGCCGAGGCATCCGCGTAGATCGCGGCGAATTCGGCGGCGCGCTCGATCGGCAGCTGCGCCCACTGCTTTCGACCGCGGCCGACGCCACGCAGGCCGTCTTCGCCGGGGAGCGCGCGGCCGAGCACGTGCTTCGCGACGATCGGTAGATCGTGGGGCGCCCAGTTGCTCGGATTCGACAGGTGCGAGGCGTGCGCAGAATCGCCGGCGATGCCGGCGAGCCGGATGCCGAGGTGATGCAGCGCGACGACCGCTCCGGCGAGATCGTGGCCGAGCTTCGGAATGGTGGCGTCCTCCAACCACGACGCGAGCAGCGATGGATCCAGGTTCGCGCCGAGCCCCGCGAACGGGACGTAGATCACCTTGCCATCGGTGCCTGCCAGCGCGAGGCCGGCGAGCTCGCTGCGCACGGGTGCGGGATCCTCGAGGAGCGCGTGCAGCGCGACCGGCGGTGCCAGCGTGGCGAGCGATGCCGCGAGCTGGGCCGGGCTCTCGATCACGGACACGCCCACCGTCGCGGACGCATCGGAGACCAGCAGCTCGACGAACCGCAGCCGATCGTAGAGTGCGTTGAGCGGTGCGGCCGCCGGAATCGCATAGGCGAGCTCGGCGAGTGGTGTTGGCAGCGGCCGCGACGTGTCGAGCGTGGCGCGTGCGAGCTCGCGGGGCACCTCATCGCGCGCTGCGACCAGCGCCTTGCCAGCGCGCCCCCCGATCGATTCGGCGACCGCGAGTGCGGCGAGTGCCGAGCCATGCGCATCGAGCAGCGTGGTCGCGCCTTTCGCGCCGATGCCTGCGATGCCGGGCAGCTGATCGTCGTCGCCGACCAGCGCGAGCCAGTCCGCGACCTTGTCGGGACTGACCGCGAACCGCTTGAACACCATGTCGGGGGTGTAGCGAGCGTCCTTGTTGGCGTCGTACCACCACACGCGATCGCTCACGAGCTGCGCGTAGCGCTTGTCGATGCCGACGATCACGACGTCGTCGCCGGCGTCGAGGGCGGCCTTGGTGTACGAGGCGACGACGTGGACTTCATCGGCCGCGGTGACGACCTCGATGCCGAGCGAGGCGAGCAACTCCGGCAACACCGCGACCTGCGAGGCGAGGAGCGGCGGCCAGCTCGGTCTTGGCGCCGCGGCGTCGATCACGGCGACGGCGCGTGCGGGCATCTTGAAGGCGATGCCGCGATGGATGCCGCGGGCCACCGCGAACACCCCGTTGACCGGTTCGCCGGTCTTCGCCTTGCGATCGGTCGGCACGACGAGGAACCCCCGGGCGAGGAGATTCGTCGCGGAGACCACGAGCATGCGGTCGGTCATGGGTTGCCCACAGTCATCTCGGCGCGCCGATCCTAGGCTCAACGGCGCGGAACCTGCGAGTTGTCGCGCCGTTATCCCGACGCTGCCCCAACGACCGGGCCAGGCGGTCGAACCGGAGAAGCATGAACGACGGACGCAAGATCGAGGTGCTCGCCCGAGGCGAGGGTGTCGAGCTGGTGCAGCACCTCGACGGTGCCTGCGAGCTTCGCCCCACCGGCCAGGCCTTCGAGAGCATGGACGCCGCGTTCGACGCGATCGCCGTGATTCGTCGCTAAAGCGTGCGCGTGTAGCCGCGGGTGCACCGCGAGCCCCGCACCTGACCGTCGTCCCGCACGAAGCCGTGTGCTTCGTAGAAAGCGATGGCCCTGGACATCTCCTCCACGGTGTCGAGCACGATGCGGGTGCCGCCCTGCGCACGCACCCATTCGACCGCTTCGTCGAGCAGCCGCGTGCCGAGCCCGAGGCCCCGCGATTCGGGCAGCAAGTACATCTTGCGCAACTCGAACGTGCCGGGTGACAGCGGGAACACGCCGCAGGTGCCGAGCAGCTCGCCGTCTCGCCGCGCGATCCAGAACGCACCGCCACGCGTGGTGTACGAGTCGGGCAGCTCGCGAAGCTCGTCATCGGTGGTCGAGCCCTTGCCGAACTCGAGCCCGAACTCGGCGAGCACGGCGGTGATCAACGCGAGCACGGCCGTCACATCGGAAGCCTGAACGAGGCGGACCTCGAGCATGTCAGAACACCTCGGGACACCACGGCGCGATCGCCGACGCGAACAGCGCGTCCGCGCGCGCGATGGCGGCCGCGTCACCGCGAAGCTGTTCGGCCG
>JACCYD010000550.1 GCA_013696695.1 Deltaproteobacteria bacterium
ACCCGGTGAGGCTGGCCGCCTGCGACGACGACGGGTTCCTGATCTCGAGCGCCTTGTTGTTGCCGGTACCCTCGACATACTCGCTGAAGAAGATCCGCTCGGTCTTGCAGATCGACGAGCAGCCATCCCCGTCGGTGTTGTTGCTGTCGTCGCACTCCTCGCCCGGCTGGACGAGCGAGTCGCCGCACGACGCGGGCTCGTACTCGCAGACCTGGCCCTTGACGAACGTCGTCAGGTTGCAGTTGGTGTCGTTCCACTGGCCCGCCGCGTTGTTGACGTGGAGGCACTCGCCCGTGCCGCCCTGGCCAGCGTCATCGTCGGGCTGACCGGCGATGAAGTTCTTGAACGTGAACGCCTCGTCGGTGACCCAGTTGAAGACGTCGTCGGTGTCGCTGCCGACATCTTGCGCGCCGATCCACGGGTTCTGCGACGCGGCGAGCACGCTGAGGAACACCGTGTTCTCGCTGCTGCTCGTCAGCGTCGCGAGGTAGCCGGTGGACGCGATGCACGAGGCTTGCGCCGTCGCGAACGTGGTGGTGGTGTCGTCGAACGCGACGTAGCAGTGGCCGGTCGCCGGGTCGACCGCGAACCGATCGCCGCCCGGGAAGGCGGTGCCGTTGCACAGCCGGCCGACGACACACAGCGTGGTGCAGCCGTCGGTGTTGCTCTGGTTGCCGTCGTCGCATGCCTCGTCGAACGTCTCGATGCCGTCGTTGCACACCGTGGTGCAGACGCTCGGCGAGCCCGTGCAGTCGAAGCCATCCTCGACCTCGCAGATCGCGCTGCAACCATCGCCCGGATCGGTGTCGTCGTCGTCACACTCCTCGGGGGCGATGACGATGCCGTCGCCGCAGACCCGCGGCACGGTGACGATCACGGTGACCGTCGCGGTGTCGGTGTCGGTGCCGTCGCTGATCGTGTACTCGAACTCGGCGGTGCCCGAGAAGCCGTTGTCGGGGGTGAACGTCACCGTGTTCGCCTGGAGCGTCACCGTGCCGTTGACCGGAGCGGAGACCGCCGTGATCGACAGCGCACCTCCGTCACCACCGTCGTTGTCGTTCGCGAGCAGCGTCGCGTGAGGGATCGCGTTCGCAGCGCCGGTCTGGGTGACCTGATCGTCGACCGCGTTGGGCGGATCGTTGACCGGCGTGACCGCGATCGTGGCCAGGCCAGTGTCGCTGGCGAGGCCGTCGGTGACGGTGTACTGGAACGTCGCGTTGCCGACGAAGTTCGCGGCAGGCGTGAACGTGTACGTGTTGTTGCCGTTGTCGACCACCGCGCCGTTGGTGGCGCCCGAGACGGCGGACACCGTCAGCACCTGGTTTTCGGGATCGGTATCGTTGGCGACCAGCTGCGCCTGGGTGATCGTGATCGGCGTCTCCTCGGCCGTCGTGAAATTGTCGTCGACCGCGGTGGGGCCGTCGTTGCCGGCGTCGACGACCACACTGACCGTGCCTTCGGCCGTCAGCGCGCCGTCGGTGACCGTGTACTTGAACGAGCCATTGCCGCTGAAGTTCGCGGTCGGCGTGAACGTCACGTTGCCGCCGACCAATGCGACGGTGCCGTTGACCGGCGCGCTGACCGACACCACGCTGAGCGTGTCGCCGTCGGGGTCGGTATCGTTCGCGAGCAGCGCGCTGACGGGCACGGTACGCGGCGTGTCTTCGGCCGTGGCGAGCGCGTCGTCGATCGCGAACGGCGCGTCGGGCACCGACTCGACCGTGACTTCGATGGTCAGCGAGATCTCGGAGTCGCCATCGCTGACGATGATCACGAAGTTATCGGGGCCGTGATAATTCGGATCTGGCGAGTACGTCAACGACAGGCCGTTGATGGTGACGTCGCCGTGCGTGGCCGGGATCGGGACCTCGGCGTCGAGCTCGTCGCCGTCGAGATCGTCGGCGTCGATCGCGCGTGTCACCGGCAGATCCTCCGGGGTCGTCAGCGTGAACAACTCCGCGATAGGTGGTCGGTTGGGCGTCAGATTGTCGCCACACGCTGCCACCAGAACGAGTAACAAGCCCGATGCCCGGATCATCACTGTCGACGGTACTGCGGTGCGCTGGCCAAATCCAGCTTACACACGTCCGAGGTTCCGTGACTTGGATGGTAGGGTCGCTACGGAGGGTGAGATGACCACGGCGACGATGATGGATGTGCCGCTCACGATCGACCTCGTCGTCGAGCGGGCCGAACGCTGGAACGGCGCCGTCGAGGTGGTCTCGCGCCGGCCCGACAAATCGCTGCACCGCACCACGTACAAGGTGATCTGCGAGCGTGCGCGCAGGCTGGCGCGCTCCTTGGTTCAGCTCGGCATCGGCCGCGGCGACAAGGTCGCCACGCTGATGTGGAACCACGCCGAGCACCTCGAATGTTACTTCGGGATCCCGCTCGCCGGCGGTGTCACGCACACGCTGAACCTGCGGCTGCACCCCGACGAGATCGCGTTCATCGCGGGCGATGCCCACGATCGCTTTCTGATCGTCGACGAGGTGCTGCTGCCGCTCTACGACAAGATCGTCGCGGCGGGCGCGCGGTTCGAGAAGGTGTTCGTCGTCGGCAAGCACGGCGTGCACGACAACTACGAGGATCTCGTCGCAGGCGGCAACGACAAGACCGCCCTACCCTCGCTCGCCGAATCCGATGCACTGGGCACCTGCTACACGAGCGGCACCACCGGCAAGCCGAAGGGCGTGATCTACACGCATCGCTCGACGATCCTGCACACGCTGGTCGCGGCGCTGCCCGATTCGCTGCAGCTGTCGCGCAGCGACACGCTGTTGCCCGTGGTGCCGATGTTCCACGTCAATGCGTGGGGCTTGCCGTTCGTGTCCGCGCTGGTCGGCACCAAGCTGGTGTTCCCCGGCCCTCACCTCGATCCACCGAGCCTCCTGGATCTGTTGTCGTCGGAGAAGGTCACGGTGTCGGCGGGCGTGCCGACGATCTGGCTCGGCATCCGCGAGGCGCTCGACGGCAACCCGAACAAGTGGCCACTGCAACCGGGACTGCGAATGATCGTCGGGGGCTCGGCGGCGCCCGAACAATTGATCCGCGATTTCGATCGCCTCGGCCTGACGCTGCTCCATGCGTGGGGCATGACGGAGACATCGCCGATCGGAACGGTTTCGCGGTTGCCGCCGCACCTCGAAGCAGCTGACGAGGCCACGCGGTATCGGCTGCGCGCGAAGCAGGGCGTGCCGACGCCGCTGGTCGACGTCCGCGTCCGCAACTGGCAGGGCGACGTGCCCGCCGACGACAAGACCAACGGCGAGCTCCTCGTGCGCGGCCCGTGGGTCGCGGCGCGCTACGCCAACAACGAGACGCCGGAGCGGTGGACCAAGGATGGCTGGTTCCGCACCGGCGATGTCGCGCGCGTCGACGAGCACGGCTTTATCCAGCTCACCGATCGCGTCGCCGACATGATCAAGAGCGGCGGGGAGTGGATCTGCTCGCAGGAGATCGAGAATGCGCTGATGGGGCATCCCGCGGTGCGCGAGGCCGCGGTGATCGGCGTGCCGCACCCGAAGTGGAGCGAGCGTCCGCTCGCCGTCGTGGTGTTCAAGCCGGATGCGACAGCCGAGCTCGGGCAGCTTCGCGATTTCCTGGCAGCGAAGTTTCCGAAGTTCTGGCTGCCCGATGCCGTCGAGGTTGTCGAGGCGATCCCACGAACGTCGGCCGGCAAGTTCAAGAAGACCGAGCTGCGCGAGATCTTCAAGGATCGCTACGCGCGCGCCACCGACGATTAGGACCCGACGCCATGGTAGGCCCGACGACCCTCACCTTCTACTTCGCGCCGATGTCCACCGCGAGCATCACTGAAGGAGTGCTCGCAGAGCTCGGGGTGCCTTGCGAGCGCGTCGAGCTCGACATCCAGGCTGGCGACACGCAGCAGCCCACATTCCTCGCGATCAATCCGAACGGACGCGTTCCTGCGATCGTGCATTGCGGCACGGCGATCTGGGAGTCGGCCGCGATCACGATGTACCTAGGCGAGGTCTTTGGCGTCAGCGCTGGGCTGTATCCCGAGCTCGGACCGCA
>JACCYD010000357.1 GCA_013696695.1 Deltaproteobacteria bacterium
GGCCCCGCGATGGTGCCCGCGCGCTCGGCGCCGACGGTGCGATCGGCGTCGCTGCGCACGATGGTGTAGCCGGCGCCGGTGCGCTCGAGCGAATGGCCCTTCGAACGACACCACGCCGGGAGGTCAACGCCGAGGTTCGGGGAAGAACCAATCACGTCGACGATCGATGCCGTCGATAGCGCGCGACCGATCAACAGGTGCGCACCCTCGTCGAGCCCGAGATCGCCGAGGTCGATCATCGGAACAACTTCTCCGGGAAACCAAACAACATAAATCTAGATCTACGCGATGTGGGAGAGCCACGCGTCGAGGTAGCGGAAGCGATCCACTGCCTTCTCGAGCGGCACGTAGCCCGACACGCGCCCCGGCAGCCACTTCTTGAGGCCCTCCATGTCGAGCAGGGGACGCAACGCGGGATCGTCGTACGACATCGCGAACAACAGCGACGTGAACTTCTCCGTGTCCGGATGACGCTTGTCGAACACGGTGAAGTTGCAGTGGTCGTACGGCACCGTCTGGTGCACCACGCGCACGGCCGTCGGACCGGCGGTGCCGATCAGACCCTCCCGCGTGAACGCCAGGCGGTTGCCATCGATGATGCACGCCGCGTCGACGGTGCCCGCGAGCAGCGCCTTGACCGCATCGCGCTCGCCGCCGATGTGATCGCCGTGCTTGCCGGCGAGCACGTCGTGGCGCACGACCTTGCCCTCGACACCGAGGTCGGCGAGCGAGGCCAGCGGGATCAGCGTCGCTTGCGGCGAATCCGCCGCGCCGACACCGAACGACTTGCCACGCAGGTGCGCGACCTCGTGCATCGCGGAGTCCGCGCGCACGATCACCACGCTCGTCAGATCGCGATCGGTATCGCGCATCGCGATCGCCTCCGCGGTGCGACCGAGCTTGATGCCGCCGCGCAGGCTCTCGATCCACGCGAGTGGCGAGTTCCACGCGACGTCGATCGCGCCGTTCAGGTGCGCCTCGACCTGACGCTCGTAGTTCGAGTAGAGGACAAAATCGAACGGCAGGCCGCGCTCGAGGAAGAACGTACGAAAGCCTTCCCAGATCGGGACGACCTTCGCATCGTAAGCGACGGCTCCGAGGAGAAAGTCCCGCATCAGAATAACGGGAGGCCGCAGACGGCCTTTCCAATGAAGTCGTAGAGCACGTCCGTGGTCGGGCCCATCACCAGCGCGGCACGCGAGTCGCGGAAGATCCGCTCGACGCCGACTTCCTTGCGGAACGCGGCGCCTCCACACACGCGCATCGCGAGGTCGGTGACGATCGCCGAGCTCTCGCCGGTCGCCGCCTTGCTCTCGAGCACGCGCAGCGTCGCATCGGGGCGACCGGCCGCGATCGCCGCGAGCGTGTCGCCGAGCAGCGCCTTGCACATGTCGGTCTGGATCTGCATGCGAGCGATGAACGCGCGCACGGTGGGCAGCTCCGCGATCGCCGAGCCGGCATGCGTGAACTTGGTGCCGCCGGCATGTGCCGCCGTCTTCGCCGTGGCGGCTTCCATCAGGCCGCACGACACCGACGCGGACAGCACGTTGAACCACGGCAACACGGCGCCCATCATGATGCCGAAGCCGGCGCCATCGACACCGAGCATCGCGGTGGCCGGGATGCGCGCGCCTTCCGCGACGACCGGGATCGAATCGTTACCGCGCAGGCCGATGCCGTCGAAGCCAGCGGCGGCCAATTGCATGCCAGCGGTGCCGCGCGGCACCAGCCACAGCGTCGACAGCTCGCTGCCCGTCAACGGCTTGCTCGACCACACGTACGAATCGGCGTGGTTCGCCGACGTCACGAAGCTCTTCTTGGCGTCGAGCTTGACGAAGCTTCCGTCGGCCGTGGCCGAGCTGACCGGGGCCCAGAACTGGCTGCGCGAGCCGACCTCCGAGAACGCCAGGGTCGAGAGGTGCTTGCCTGCCGCGATCGCCTTGCGAATCTCGACCGTGCCGTGCGCCTCGATCACCGCCGTGGCGCAGTAGTGCATCATCACGACCATCGCGGTCGACGCACACTCGCGCGCGATGCGCTGGACGACGAACGACGCCGCGTCCATGCCGAGGCCGTGGCCGCCGACCTCCTTGCTGGAGATCAGGCCGAGGAAGCCGGCGTCGCCCAGGGCGCCGATCGCCTGGCGAGGAAACACGCCCTTGTCGGTTTCGGGGGCAGCGGTTCCAATGACGGCCG
>JACCYD010000569.1 GCA_013696695.1 Deltaproteobacteria bacterium
GTGTTAACCCTCGCTGTTCTCGGGTGCAGCACGTCGGGTGGGCGGTCACCCTCGGCGGCTCCGCCGGCTCCCGAAACCGCGCGGGCTGACGCGCCGGCGCCAGTCGCGGCAGGGCCTGACCCGACGTGTGCCGCCGGTGATGCCACGGTGCTCGTGGTCGACAATGGTGTGGAGCGCGGCATGCGCTGCGCGTCGACCGTGCGCGATGCCGCGATCGTCGATCTACGAGATGCGTGGACGCCGCGGCTGTTCGCGTCGCGCGACGGCAAGGCGCCGGACTTTCGCGCCACCTATCTGGCGATCGCGTCCGAGCGCGATGTTGCCGGTAAGCCACTCGCGCCAAACGATGCGCTGAGCGAGCTCTACGGCATCGTGCCGTCGCTCGCGATCGTCCGCGCGCGGTTTGCCGAGCAGACCCGCCACCGCTGTCACGCGGCGATCGACTCGGCTCCGATCGCGAAGCTGACGCGCCCGCTCGGGCAGGAGCACGACGGCCTGGTGCGCTCGATGGAGCAATCGCGACGCGTGCTCGGTCCACAGCTCGAGCGCGCGCGGGTCGAACGGCAACTGCCGGATGTCGCCGCGCTCGCCACCGATCGCGAGCTCGGTCAGATGTACGCCCGGTGGAAGGCGGCGGACGAGCAACACGCCGGCATCGTGGCGGCGCAGCAGCACCTGGTGTGCGAGGGCTATCTCGGCGCGAAAGACGTCGACGGCATGATGTCGTGGGCGACCGGCCACGCGCTCGAGCTCTATCAGCGCCGCAACTTCTTGATGCCGAACTACCGACTCGATCCGGAGACGCGCACCGCGCTCGCGACCGATCCGCGCGAGCTCGACTTTCGGTTTGCGTTGCGCGTGTTGCGCGAGCGCATCGTCGATGCGACGGGGTTGATCGAGGATGGCACCGCGGGAGATGGCCCCACGCAGATCCTCGGGCGCTGGCTCGATCCCGAGCAGATGCGCGCGGCGCGCGGCCACGAGAAACCGTTGGCGAACGCGGCGCCGGATCTGATCTCGATCGCGACCGAAACCGCCGCACGGGAGCTCGGCTGGACCAAGCCCGCCGATGCCGCGGCGTTCCTCGCGCGCCATCCCGGCGGGATCCAGGTCGCCGTCACACTCCCGAAGGCGCCGGCCTACCACGCGAAGCACATGCAGCTGACTGCGGTGATCGATCGCGGCGACGTGTTCTACGACAACACGCCGGTGCCGCGCGTCGTCCAGCATCGCCCGAGCATGACGCTGTATGTCGACGATCACGGCACCAAGCGCCCGCTCGTGCGGTGGCCGACCACGATCGGCGGCTGGTCTGACGTGCTGCTCGGCGGCGCCGTCGTGCAACGCTGGAAAGAGTCCGACGTCGGGCCACGCGTGTGGCGCGATCTGTTCGCGGCGCCGACCTGGCTGCCACCGACCTCGACGCCCGATCGCGATCTCGTGAAGTGGGTCGGCGCGGGCAAGTGGGACCTCAAGCGCTCGATCATCGGGCCGGGCTCGCACGCGGCGTTCGGCATGATGTTGCTGCCGCACTACCTGCCGCTCAAGAACGGCCAGATCTACGACAACGGCATCGGTACGCACGGCTCGGCGACGGTGATGTCGATCCAGAACGGGACCAGCCACGGCTGCCACCGCCTCTACAACCAGCTCGCGGTGCGACTCGGCGCGTTCCTGCTTTCGCATCGCACGCACGTCGTGAAGGGGCAGAAGCCCGAATTCTTCCGTCGCGTGGTCCGGTTCATGGGTACGTACCCGATCAAGATCGATACGCGCGGCTTCCTCTACGAGCTGACACCGCCGGTGCAGATCGAGGTCACGCGCGGTCGCGTGCTCAGCTCGCGCCAGCACCCGCCCGCGGCATCAGCACCAGCCCGTCCTTGAACGGTAGCCCGTTCGGTCAGTCCGCGACGAAGCTCTTCCAGTTCGTCAGGTAGTGCTGGAACACCGTCGAGACGTCGCGCGCGGCGAGGTCCGCACGGGTCATCGGCGGGCGCTGGATCTCGGCGTCGTCGAGGCGCGGCCACTCCGGGTTGAGGATCGCCGCACGGCCGAGTGCCACCACGTCGGCGCCACGCGCGAGCACGGCTTCGGCCTCGACATGGCTCCAGATCTTGCCGGCGGTGAAGATCGCGATGTCACGCGGCAGTGCCGCCCGGAGCTCCTCGAGCACATGGACCTCGGGCCGCTTCGCGCTGGTGCGCGTGTGATCCCACAGCGACGCGTGGATGAAGTCGGCGCCGTCGTCGCACAGCCACTGCGCGACCTGGAGGTTGTCGTCGAGATCCATGCCCTTCGCGTTGCCGAAATCTTCGAACGATAGCCGCACACCCACCGCGAACGCCGCACCGCATCGCGCCCGCACCGCGCGCATCACCTCGCGGATCAAGCGCGCTCGTCCGGCGAGGTCGCCGCCCCAGCCGTCGTCGCGGGTGTTCATGG
>JACCYD010000582.1 GCA_013696695.1 Deltaproteobacteria bacterium
AAGTGATCGCCTCGGCGCCTGGCTCGCGGCCGCCGAGCGCGCCGCGCTCCTGCACGGCTGCGCGCCGGATCCGGCGCTCCCTCGATATCCGGATCAGATCCAGATCGATCTGTTGCTCGCGGAGGCACTCGCCGAGGTCGGCCGGCGAGACGAGGCGATCGCATTGCGCGCGAGCCGCGGCGGTCCACCGCTCCCCGGCGATCCTCATACCGTGGCGCGCGCCGCGGCACGTGAGGCGTGGTGTCGTGGCGATCCGGCGCGCACGCTCGAGCAGTACGGCAAGGCGGAACCCGAGGGTCCGGTCGATCTCGCGCTGTTTCTCGACGCGCTCGTTGCCTGCGGGCGCGAGGACGAAGTGCCGCTCGCGTGGTCTCGGCTGCGTACGAGCGATGCCAGCGTCCGGCTTGCCGCGGCGCGCGGGCTGTTCGCCGCCGGTGAATGGCGTCGCGGACTCGAGGAGCTGTGGCGGGTCGAGCTCGGCGAGCCGGGCCGCGACGATCACGTCGCCGTCGCGCACCTCGGCTTGTTGCTGTCGATCATGCCGCTCGAAGCCGCGGAGAGCGCGCTCGCCGAACGCGTTGGTGCCGGTGGCGTGACGCTCGCGCGCCGGATGGCACGCGACATTGCCGACTTCATCCCGGGCGCGGCGAAGAGCGCGCTGGTGATGCGGGCGCTCGGCAAGCCGGCCAACCTCGAGCTCGATCACTCGACGCTGACCGGCTTCTCGTGCGAGCCGCACATGCGCGCGGCGATCGAGGCGCTGTTCGCCGAGCTCGAGCCTGATTCCGAATCGAGCGAACGTCGGGTTGCCGCGGCGGGCCGGCGCGCCGCGCGGCGCGGCACCAAGGTCGATCGTCCGATCACGATGGTGATCGATCCGATGGTCGCCGCGGATCGGCTGGTCAATCGCTGGCTCGAGGTCGTGTTCGAAGCCGGTAGCGAGGGCGCACCCCTCGCGCGTGCGGCGATCTATGTCGCCGCGCAGGCGCTCGCGCGGTACCTCGTCGCCACCACCGTCGTGCCCACCGTCAATGCGGGGGCGTTGCGCACGGTCGCTGCCGAGGCGCTCGCGTTGGTTCGGCTGCATCGCGCGCAGCTGGCAGATCCGGATATCCAGGCGCTCCTCGCCGCGATCGATCCCCTACTCCGCAAGGTCGATCGCTGGGTCGGCACGCGGTGGCTCGCTGCCGTCGAGCGCAGCTGCGGGATCGACGAGCGCACCGCGGGCGACGTCGCCGGGTTCGCGTCCAAGACAGGGACGGTGGCGGCGCGCATCCTCGGTCCCGAGGAGACGGCGGTCCTCGCCGCCTCGGTGGCGCGGCTGCATCGCGAGCGACCGGAGGGCTGGGAATCTGCGGTCGCGGCACAAGCATCGCGGCTCGCGCTGCACACGGGGCGTGCCGGAACCGCGGAGTGGGCCGATGCGACGATGGCGCAACTCGCAACGAAAACGATCGAGCCCGCCGAAGCGATCGACGTGCTGCACAACGCGGCCTACCTCGCGGAGGGCACGACGGCGATCCCGGCGATGCACCTCGCGCGCGTGCTGTTCGATGTCGGCCGCGCGCCGTTCGCGTACACCGTGCTCGTCGCCGGCTTGCCCGCGGCGACGCGCGAGCAACGCGTCGCCGCGCTGGCTGCGGTTGCCGACCCGTGGCAGGCCGCGATCGACATTCCGTTGACGTTCGAGCGGGCGTCGGCCGCGATGTTCGAGGCGTTGCAGAAACGCGATCCGGTGCGTGCCGAGAAGGTCGGTCGCTGGGCGATCGCGCTCGATCCTGACAACGTCGATGTCCATCGCAACCTGGGCCTCGCTCTCGCGCAGCAGGGCAAGGTCATCGACGCGCTCTATCACCTGACCCGCGGTACGCGCGATCAGTCAACGCAGGTGCTGGCCGGCGTGTTGTTCCAGAACGGCAAGCTCGCCGATGCCCTCGCGGTACTCGATCACGCATCGCGCTGGTACACGCGCGCCGATCAATGGATCGGGTTCGGCGGCATCGCCGACGC
>JACCYD010000618.1 GCA_013696695.1 Deltaproteobacteria bacterium
CCATGAAACCGGCGCCGCCTGTGACGACGACCTTCAATGGTCTTCCTTCTCGATTCGCTCGACCATCTCCGGGTTGTCCACCCAGGCTTCGCTGAAGAACACGTCGATCAAGCCGTGGATGTCACGGCCGGTGACCCAGGGTCGAACGATCGGAAGCGATCGCTTTCCCATCCACCACCACGGGTTCGGACCGTCCTGCGTCTGCACCGTTTGCTTGCGGAACGCCCACACCCCCTGGTCGTAGTAGTAGGCCTTCGGATAGCTCTGCCGTTCGGTCGAGACCTTGCGGGGGCCACCGAACGTCTCGACGAGACCTTCGCCGTTGATCTGGAGCGCGCGATACGGATGATCGTCCGCGGCTTCCCAGACGGTCATCACCGAATCGAGATCCTTGCGCTCGTCGAGCACGGCGAGGCAGCGATCGATGATTGGCCCGTCGATGTACACCGTGTTGCCGAGCAGCAACACGATGTTCTCGAGGTCGGGCACACGCGCGTCGACGTACTCGACCGCGTGCTTGATCACGATGCCGTGATTGACGCTATCGCCGCCGAGCTCGTCGGGGCGCGGGATGATCTTGGCGCCGGCATCGCGCGATGCTTGTGCGATCGACTCGCCGTCGGTCGAGACCCAGACCTCACCGATCTTCGACGCGGCCTTCGCGGCGAGGATCGGATACTGGACCATCGGCCGACCGCGCAGCGGCAGCACGTTCTTGTCGATGATCGACTTGGAGCCGGCGCGTGCCGTGACGATGGCGACGTTCACGGCGCCCCTAGACGTTGTACGTCTGTCGCTGCCAGTTGATGGTGCGGCGGACGCCTTCCTCGAGGGTGACTTCCTTGAGCGTACCCATGTCGCGGATCAGCTTGGTGTTGTCGACGATCTTGTCCTTCGTCGTCATCGGCTCAAGCTCCGCGTAGTCGACGATGTCGTCCTTGCGCTCGAGCACCTTCAGGATGGTGTCCGAGAGCTGCTTCATGTCGCTCGAGTGCGTGCCGGCGATGTTGTAGACCTCGCCGGGCTTGAAGTTCGTGTGGATGCGCGAGATCCACTCGACCGCGTCGTCGACGTAGGTGTGCGTGCGGACGTGGCCGAGGTTGACGCGGTAGCGCATGCCGTGCAGCGCGGAGTACACGAAGCGGCAGAGCACCGAGCGCCAGATGTTGTAGTACTCGCCCGGGCCGTAGGTGTTGAAGATGCGGATGCGGACGGTCTGGCTACCGAACATCTGCTCGGCGTTCTGGATCTGCTGCTCGTTGACCCACTTGGTCATCGCGTAGTCGTTGAGCTGCTTGATCTCGTGCTTGTCCATGACGTCTTCGGTCATGACGCCCGGGTAGTCGCCGTAGACCTCGGAGCTGGAGAAGTGGATCAGCTTGAAACCGAGCTCCTTCTGCAGCGTCAGCACGTGCTTGGTGCCGACCACGTTCGAGCGCCACAGGCTCTCGTAATAGGCCTCGCCGTTCCAGCGGCCGAACTCGGCGGCCGCGTGATAGACGACATCCGGCTTCGCGAGATGGAGCGTGTTCTCGAGCTGGCGGAACTCGCCAACATCGCAACGCACGCTCTTGGGATCGGGGTTGTGGCTCCGATCGGAGAACCACACGTCGTCGTTCTTTTCGCGAAGGTTCGCGACGAGCTTCGCGCCGATCGTTCCGAGTCCACCGGTGACGAGAATCTTGGTCATGGCATTCCTTCGAATTGGCCGCCGTGCATACCCCAGAACCAACAGCCACAAACAGCGAACCTTGGGGTCTTTTGCGTCGGCCGTTGGTTGTCGCCGGTGCGCGGTATGTTCACGCCGCGCCTGACAGAAATCACATTCAGCGGCGCGAGACGGTGTCTCTCAGCAGACCTCGAACATGCTCGTAGACCGAGTGAGCACGGACTAGCTCCAGTCCATGATGTCGAAGTTGTTGCTGATAGGCCGGATCGGAGACGTAGCGCTCGACCGCGGCCTCGAGTCCCGGGAATGTGCCGTGCTCGCCGGGATCCACCGGGACGTAGTGCTCGTGCGGACGTAGCAAGTCTTCGTACGCGTGCGTCGGCGCGATGGGTGGTGTGTCACATGCCATCGCCTCGAGAAATTTCGGCCCCACTGCGCCGAGCGCCGAGACGCTGTTGCCGAGCAAGGCGCAACTCCGGATCCAGTCGACATAGGGCTGGCCGACGAGGAAGTTGCGCCCTCGCGTGTCGAGGCTGAGCGCCACCGGCATGCGGCCCTCGAGCCGGTGCAGGGCGTTGTAAAACCGTTCGCGGACATCTCCGTTCCACTTTCCGTTCGTGCTGGCTCGAAAGCCGAGCACGAAGGAGCGAGCGCTCACCGGGATCGGGTCCGCCGGCGGCGAGAACATCTCGGTATCGACACCGAACGGGACCCACTGCAGGCGACCGCCGGGTGGCGTCTTGTAGAGCGGGATCGCATTGCGATGCTGGATCACCGCGATCTGCGGGCGGACGTACTGGAGGAACCCGTCCTTGATCTCCTGCTTCTTGTAGTCGTTCTTCGTGAACACGATCTTCGGCGTTCGTGTTCGGCGCAGCGCGCGGAGCGATGACCGCCGCCACCACAGATGGGGCAGCAGACGAGGCGGGATGTACTGGGCACCACGGATTCGCCCGTAGTGTTCGATCGATGCGTGACCGAACACGACGAGATCGAAGCCGGCAGGATCGGGAAGCGGCTCGAGCGGGTGTGCGAGCGTGACGGTGGTTTGTCTAACGAACGCGCGTTGATACGCGACGTAGTAGTTGCCGCGGCTGTAGCTCTCGCGGTCGTCGGTCAGGTAAAGGACCTTCAGCTTGCTCCACTCGCTCATTGCGCGGCGCGCAGGGTAGTCGTCGAACAGACGAACCGCAACAGCACGGCGTGAGCTAGGATGCGCGCCCCATGGAGTTCGACAAGCTCGCAGGCAAATACGTCGGCGACACGGCGAGTCGCTACGACGCGACGCGCGACCGTGCTCCGAAATGGAACCGCGAACAGGAAGAGATCGGGAAGATCCTGCGCACGCTGCGCTCCGGCTCGACGATCGTCGACATCCCGGTGGGCACCGGCCGGTTCCTCGAGCTCTACGCAGAGCTCGGTCTGCGCGCGACGGGTCTCGATATCTCCACGAGCATGCTCGACGAGTCGCGTGCGAAGGCCGCGTCGCTCGGAATTTCCGTCGAGCTGCGCCCCGCAGACATTCGCGCGATCAACGCGCAGGACGGCACCTTCGATACCGCGCTGTGCGTGCGCTTCCTGAACTGGGTCGACCTCGACGGGTTTCGTGCAGCGTTGCGCGAGCTCACGAGGGTCGCGCGCACGGACCTGGTGATCACGGTCAGGCACTACGCGCCGCTCGCGGATCTCGAGCGCGATCTCGGGGGAGCGGTTCGACTCGCGAAGCAGGTCGTGCGGCGAGTCCGCAAGCGCTTCGCCAAGCCCGGGCTCGTGTTCCACGAGAAGCGGCAGGTTCTGCGGTCCTTCGAGACGCTCGGCCTGCAGGTCGTCAGCTCGGCTTGCCTCGAGCGCCGCTGGGACGGCACCGATTACTTCGTCTACCACCTCAGGAAGACGCGGTGATCTACGAGCGCCTCGCGTCGGTTGCGTCGCAGCTGCGGCGATTCGCTCGCGAGCGTGCTCCCGAAGAGTCCGTGCTCGAGTGGCCCGGCGGGATGCGCCTGACGCGGCTGCGTGCGGTCAAGGCGCGCCGCGGTCACATCACGAACAAGGGCGGTCGCATCGTGCTGCGCGGCGATCACGGCGCGCAACCGATCAAGCTCTACGAGGCATACACCGTCGAGCACGCGGAGTTCATCGAGGCGCTCTCGAAGCACGATGCCGTCGGCGCGTGGTTTCCGGTCGTGCGCGCGCGTCACGGGCGGTGCGTGGTCACCGATTGGGTCGAGGGCGTGGCGCCACCCGACGACGTTTCGCTCGACGAGATCGCCCGGATCGAGGCGGCGTTCCACGCGGTGCCGGCGGATCGGCTCCCGGCGCCGGGCTACGACTTCTGGCAAGATTTTCTTCGCCCGCGATTCGTCCGCGCTGCGGACATGATCGGCACCGCGATCGACGACATCCTCGCCCCCGTCGACGCGGAGACCGCACGTCCGGAGCGGGTGGTGGTTCACCCCGATTTCCGCCCGGCCAACATGGTCCGCGATCCGCAGGGGCGATGGGTGGTGATCGATAACGAGTACTGCACCACCAGTGCGCTCCCATTGCTCGATGTCTGTCACACCGCGCGCGCGTTCAAGGATCGGAGCCAGCAGTACTGGCAAGCGTATGTCGCGATCACCCATGTGAGCCCTTCGCACGCGACCCTCACCGCGCTGCGCGGAGCGTGGCTCGCGCGGATCGTTGGCTCTGCGTTCGTTGCAGGAAAGATCGGCAAAGCAGCGGACGCGCTCCGCGACCATCGCGCCGGCAAGAACTTGTTACCGTTTACCCCCCACGGAATCCGAGCATGACCACGCACACCGACCCCGTTCCCTCCTGTGTTGTCTGGCTCGCGTGGGGAGACAAGTACGTCCTCGAAGCAGCGCGCAGCCGCGAATCGATCACCGACCGCTCGCTGCGCACGTGTCTGATCACGGATCGCAAGAGCGCCGCGGCCGCCCCCAAAGGGACGTTCGACCACATCGTCGAGGCGGAATTCGAGCTCGATAGCTACCTGCGCAAGTGCGAGTTGTGGCGCTGCCTGCCGGCGCAATACGACTCGTTCTTGTTCCTCGACGTCGACACGCGCGTGATCGGGGATATCTCGCTCGGGTTCGACAAGGCGAAGAAGTTCGGCGTCGCGATGGCTCCGGCCCCGCGGTACGCGCTCGAGCGCTTTCAGGGCTTCGACGAGATCATGCGATCCGCGGGAGTCACGCCGCGGGGTCAGATCCAGTTCAACTCCGGCGTCATCTTCTTCTCGCGAACGCCAGGCGCTCAGGCGGTGCTTGAAAAATGGGACGAGCTCGCGCATCGGTTCGGCAGCAATCCCGGACGGACGCACGATCTCTCGATGCGCTTCGGCGATCAGCCGTATCTCTCGCTCGCGATGGAGCTCCTCGAGTTCCAGCCGTACGTGTTGTCGACGGCGTTCAACCACCGCGCGAAGGGCGAGTTGATCGACGGCGACATCCGGATCTGGCACTCGTACAAGCCGATCCCGCACGACATCAACGCCAACCCGGACGTGCCCTATCGCTACGTGGCCGACGGTCGCGTCCGCACGATGGCGCAGAACCATCCGTTGCGGAAAGTGGTGCTGCGCGCGATGCGAGAGCCGATGGATCTCGCGCGCTCCTGGTTCAAGCGAGCGATCAAGTGACACCGCTGATCCAGAGCCTTCGTGCCCTGGCGACGCGACAGGTCCCACGGGCGGTTCGCAAGCGCATGCGCGCCGGCGTCGACACGCTGCTCGCGCGCGATCGCCCGGGGCGAGCGCTCGAAGTTCACGACGACGATTCGTTCATCGTGTCGTATCCGAAATCCGGGAACACCTGGGTGCGGTTCCTGGTCGCGAATCTGATCCACGCGGAGCCCACCGATTTCGAATCGATGGAGACGCGGGTTCCGACGATCTACAAGCACACGTCGCGAGAGCTCGCCGGGTTCGATCGGCCGCGCGTGCTCAAGAGCCACGAGTACTTCGACCCGCGATATCCGCGCGTCGTCTACGTGGTGCGCGATCCACGCGACGTGATCGTGTCCTACTACCACTACTCGCTGCGCAAGGGCTTCATCGGCGAGGGCCACTCGCTCGAGGAGTTCGGTCGCGAGTTCGTGCACGGGCGCAGCAACAAGTTCGGGACGTGGCAGGAGAACGTGGCGAGCTGGCTCGCGGCTCGCGCGGACTCCCCGGCATTCTTGCTCGTCCGCTACGAGGACCTGCGGTCGAAGTGCGCACACGAGCTCTCACGGATCGCCCGCTTGCTCGGCCGCACGACTGACGATGCCACCATCGCGCGCGCCGTCGAGGCGAGCTCGTTCGAGCGCATGCGCGCGCTCGAAGCCAAGTCGGGTGGAGCCACGCTTCACCTGAAGCACAAGCGGGCCGACGTGCCGTTCGTACGCAAAGGCACGGTCGGTGGCTGGAAACAGGAGCTACCCGATTCGGTGCGTGCATCGATCGAGGGCACCTGGGCGCCGCTGATGAAACGCCTCGGATATCTCTAGCGCTTCCAATGTCGGCGAGAACGGTCGCAACCGATGTTTGCGTGATCGGTGCAGGCGCCGCCGGCCTGACCTTGGCGCGAGAGCTCGCGGGCTCGAAGCTGGCGGTGTGCGTCCTCGAGAGCGGCGATCGCCTGGCCGCGCCGGTTCCCGATCCGCTCTACCACGTGCACTCGTCGGCGCTCGTCGTCGCGCAGGACTCGCGCGTTCGCGCGTTCGGCGGCACCACCACCGTGTGGTCTGGACGGTGGAAACACTTCGACGAGATCGATCTCGAGCCACGCGATTGGGTGGCGGGGTCGGGTTGGCCGATCACGTTCGCCGCGCTGCAGCCCTACCGTGCGCGCGCTGACGCTGCCGCAGGCATCGCTCCAGCCACTCCGGTGAAGTCGTGGTTTCGCAGCGACGCGCTCGTCCCGACGGTGTTCGCGACCCAACCTGCTGCGCGTCGCGACTGGGGCGCCGGATATGCCGACGCCCCGAATGTCGGCCTCCATCTCGGTGCTCACGTCCTGCGGATCGAGCGACGAGGAACCAAGGTGCAGCGCATCCACGTTCGCGATGCGCGCGGAGACTGGACCATCGAGCCTCGGGTCGCGGTCGTGGCTGCGGGGGGGATCGAGAACGCGCGACTGTTGCTGCTGTCGGAGCTCGGCAATCCGCACGATCAAGTCGGTCGTTACTACATGGATCATCCGAAGCTGAAGCTGGGCGTGGTGGAGACCTACGATCCGCTCGAGCGCTCGGCGTGGGATGCGTCGGGCGAAGACGCCCCGAGCTACCTCGGGTTTCGGCTCGCTGATGCCGTCCAGCGCGAGCACCGCGTGCTCAACAGTCACGTCTTGTTCCAGCCATTGTTCGAGCGCGATCTCGTGCGCCGGGTCGTGCGGCGCGCACGCTTGCCAGCGAGCTGCCGGCTGCTCTCGGTCCGTAACTACCTCGAGCAACAGCCGGAACCCGACAATCGCGTGCGTTTGCACGACGAGCTCGATCCGCTCGGCCTCCGCAAGGCAGCGGTGCATTGGACCCTCGGCGAGCTCGATCGCAGGACGATGGTCGTGTTCCACGAGGTGCTGCGCCGCGAGCTCCAGCGTGCTCGGATCGGCGAGCTCGACAGTCCGCTCCTGCGGGGGGGCAACTTCGACGAGGTTGGCGACGCGTCGCATCACATGGGGACGACACGAATGGGCAGCGATCCTCGATCGTCCGTCGTCGACGCGCACTGCCGGGTGCACGACGTCGACAATCTGTTCATGGCGGGCAGCTCGGTGTTCCCGACCTCGGGATATGCGAACCCGACGGCAACCATCGCCGCGCTCGCGATTCGCCTCGCCGATCACCTGAAGGAGCTGCTGTGAAGCGCGTGCTGGTGATCGGCGCCGGAGAACGTGTGGTCGGGGCCGTGCTGCCCGCGTTGTGGTGTCTGCGCGACCGCTTCGAGGTGGCGGGCGTGCTCGCGCGAACGGTCAAGTCGCTACCCGTTGCCGGCGAGACGGTGACGACGATCGACCGTCTGGACGCGATCGATCTGCGCACCATCGAGCTCGTCGTCGTCGCGGTGACCACCAAGCAGGTGCCACGCGTCGTCACGGAGCTCGCTCGTCGAGGCGCGGCGCATCTCACGTTGATGCTCGACACGCCCGTGTTGCCGCCGGCCGGCCTTCACGCGACTCGCCACTTCCGCTCGTTCGCGCGCGTGATCGTGTCCGAGGATACGATCGCGCTACCGCCGTTCGTAGCGGCTCGCCGGCTGATCGCGAATGGTGAGATCGGGAGACTTCGGCGGATCTTCTTCTTTCACTGCGGCTACAAGTATCACGCGCTCGCGAGCCTCAAGATGCTCGCGAGCGCCACGACGGTGACTCGGATCTCGAGTCGCAAGTTCGCGGGCAAGCGCCGGATCAAGGACATCGAGCTCGACAACGGAGTCGCCGCGGTGATGTACGAGCCGCGCGACTACGCGATCGGGAAGTTTCTCATCGAGGGAGAGCACGGCTTCATCGCCGATTACGAGTGTGCGCGCACGCCGATGCGTCGGCTCGAGTACCGCCTCGATGGACCCGTCGTGCGAGGCGTGCTGGTCGATGGTGTGCCCGAGCCACGTACGGAGCTCGACGACCTGTTCGATGCAGGGATCGATGCGAGCGTGCCCGACATCTCACCCATGGGCTCGATGAAGATTCGGGGATTGCTGGAGCTGCTGGTTGCTGCGACCGGGGCCAAATCCCCGCACTACCTGCCGTCCGATGCCATCAGTGACAATCTCCAGATCCAGATCGTCGATAAGCTCGGCTACTTACCAGCGCCATCCGTTCTTACGCGCCTGCTGGGGCTGGCCGTCCGCTCCTGAGTGAACGTTTCGAGCCCGGCGTTCATCGTAGGAGAACTCGCCGCACGTGCAGGAACTCACGTGAATCGTCGAAAGCGGCCTTAATGCTTCGTGATAGGCTGCCGATACTGTCCTTAAAGAGGTCCCTCATGAGTTCGATCCTTCGGTTGACTGCGTTGATGGCGTGTATTGGTGGTTGTGCATCGGAGGACGTCGAGGTCGCCTCGGTGAGCCAAGATGTTGCAGTCACCTGGCAGAACGTGGTTGGCGCCAACGCGGTCGCCAACAACCTCACCAAGACCGCAGCAACCGCCTGGGGCAACTCGGGAGCGTCCTCGGTCCAGTCGGTGAGCTCCGATAGCTTCGTCGAGTTCACGACGTCCGAAGCAACCACTGCCAAGGTCGCCGGGCTTAGCCTCGGAGATAGCAACCAAGCCGAGACCGACGTCGACTTCGGATTCTATCCGAGCATCAAGAACAAACTGTTCATCCAGGAAGGCACGACCCTCCTCGGACAGTTCGGCACCTATGTGGCCGGCGACGTGTTTCGCGTCGAGTCGGTCGAGCGAGTCGTCCGCTACTACAACAACGGCGTGCTGCTCCACACCAGCTCGCGCGTCCCGCAGTTTCCCGCGGTGCTCGACGCCGCGCTCCATCATATCGGCGCGACGATCACGAACGCCGACATCTCGGACTTCAACTTCACGAACACGGTTGGCGTCGACATCCTGAGCACGACCAGCTTACGAAAGACGGTTGGCCTTCCTGACCAGTGGGGCGATAGCGGAGCGGTCAGCGTTCGCAGCATCAAGGCCGACACGGGGTTCGTCGAGTTCTCGAGCGGAGAGACGACGCACACCAAGGCAGCTGGCCTCAGCACGAACGATGACGATCAACACTTCAACACCATCGACTTCGGTTGGGTGCTGAATGCAAATGGCACGGCGCAGGTCTTCGAGAACGGCACGCTACGCTTCACGG
>JACCYD010000663.1 GCA_013696695.1 Deltaproteobacteria bacterium
CTGTCGAACCGCCCCCTGTCGAACCGCCCCCGGTCGTTCCTGTGGAGGAGGTTCCACCGACGGCCGATGACGTGCGCGGTGCGCCAGTTCCCGGCGACGAGAGCGGTCGTGCCGATCGAGTCGATACCGGAGATGGCGCGGGTCGCTACGTCGGGAGAGCGCTGCTGTGGATTCCGCGCCTGCCGTTCATGATCGCCATGGCGCCGCTGCGAGGTCTGCTCTACGTGCAGGCGCGCTACAGCGCCGTCAGCGGGCTGTTATCGCTGTTCGTCACCGACGATCTGAGGTTCGCGGTGTTTCCGACCGCCTTCATCGCGACGGGCTTCGGCCTCAACGTCGGTGCGGGTGCGTTCGCCAAGGACTTGCTCGGCCTCGATGACAAGATCAGCCTCCGGGTCGGAATCGGCGGTGAGACTCGCTGGCGGGCCTCCGCGAAGATCGTGATCAAGCCACACCGGCGGCTGTCGGCGACCGTCGCGGGCCTCTACGAGAGGCGCGACGCCGAGCCGTTCTACGGCTATGGCAACGGGGACATCCCGACGCCCGGGATGCTGATCGATCCGCTGACCAGCGACGCCGCGCAGGCGACCAGGTTTGGGGTCAAGGTCGTGCGCGTCGTGCCGCGGCTGAAAGTGCAGCTACCGGCACACGTGTCAGTGACCGCCACCGCAGCTGTCGTGAGCAAGTCGTTCGACGGCGTAGACCACCCGATCGATCCTTCGATCGAGACCGTGTTCATGACCGATCGCGTCCCGGGGTTCAACGACGGAGTCACGTTCGTCTACCCCGAGCTCGAGCTCGCATGGGACACGCGCCGTCAGAAAGAGCGCTGGGATGGACACGGTCTGAACACCACCGGCAGCCTCGTGCTCGGGTTCGCCGGGTACGAGCACGATCTAGACGGGAGACCGGGCTTCCTGCGTGCCGGTTTCGATCTGCAGCAGCTGATTCGGTTGAGCAGAGGCCCTCGTGTCCTCCAGCTTCGCACCTATGGCGAGATGGTCACCGGTGCTCGCGACGAGGTGCCGTTCAGCGAGCTCCCGCGGCTCGGGGGCGAAAATATGTTGCGCGGGTATCCGATCGATCGGTTTCGCGACCGCGTCGCGATCGTCGCGCAGGCCACCTATCGCTGGGCCGTCGCGAGCTGGCTCGTCCCGGCGCTGTTCGTCGACGCTGGTCGTGTCTATTCCGGACTCGACGAAGTGTCGCTCAAAGATCCGCGGGTCGGATTCGGGTTCGCACTCGAGGTCTATTCGCGGAGTGGCCTGGCGCTGCGCAGTGAGATCGCGAGCTCGATCGATGGAGGAGTGTTCTTGTACCTGTCACTCAATCCGGCATTCGACGCCCGCGCCCGGGTGGAGCGCTGATGCGGCTGTTGCTCGTCATCTCGATGCTCCTCGGCGCCTGCGCGGGCGGCTCCCCGGTGGGACCGGTGAGGTTCAAGAATGCTCCACCGGTGTGGCGCGTCGACGATCGCAAGGACGTCGCCACCGCGCCCGAGAAGCGGCGGTTCCTTCGCTGGTTCTATCACTTCGACACCTACTACATCCGCACCGTGCGCGCGATGAACCTGACGCGCCACCGCCGGGCGCTGGGCGTCAATTCACTCGACGAGGTCCCCGACTCGACCTGGTTCACGAACCGGATCGGGATCCGTACGATGTCGCCGGACGAGATCCGTCGCGGCCCCGGACCCGAGTCGCCGGACCTCCACCTGCCGTGGACGATCGTGAAAGCGAAGTCCGGCGGCACGGCGATCGGCTTCGTCGTCGAAGACGCGCGCGGCGTGAAGTTCCTGCTCAAGTTCGATCTGCCGAAATTTCCAGAGACCGAGACCGCCTCGGATGCGATCACCGCCCGCTTGCTGTGGGCTGTTGGCTACAACGTGCCGTCGGATCACGTCGTCTATTTCCGGCGCAGCGACCTCAAGATCTCCCCGGACGCGAAGATGTCGGTCTATCGCAAGAAGCAACCGATGACCGAGGCGTACGTCGATCGCAAGCTCGCGCAGGTCGCGCACGAGGCCGATGGGCGGATCCGTGGCATCGCGTCGGTGTTCATCGAAGGCAAGCCGCTCGGCGGGATGCCCCGACTCGGCGTCCGCGAGGGCGACGTCAACGATCGAATCCCGCACGAGCTGCGCCGCGATCAGCGCGGCCAAGCTGCGCTCGCGGCCTGGCTGTCGAGCTCGGATGTCAAGGAGGACAACACCCACGACACCTGGCAAGAGGATCCTGCGAACAAGGCGATCCACTACGTCGTCCACTACCTGATCGATTTCGGCAACGCGCTCGGCACCGACCCCGAGCTCAGCGGCCACCTCTACCTCGGCTACCAGTACGAGATCGATCCGAAGGAGAGCCTCAAGGGCATCCTGAGCCTCGGGCTGGTGCGCCGGCCCTGGGAGACCCGCAAGACGGAGACGATCCGCGGCCTCGGGCTGTACAGCAACGAGGCCTACGATCCAGGAACGTGGAAACCGAACACCGGGGCGCAGCTTCCGGTGATCTGGGCCGATCGATTCGGTCAGTTCTGGGGCTCGAAGATCTTGATCCGCTTCACGCGCGAGCAGCTCGCCGCTGCGATCGAGGCGGGGCGCTTCACCGATCCGCGTGCGGCGCCGACCCTGCTCGAGGCGATGATCGCGAGGCAACGCACCACGGCGCGGTACTGGTTCCAGCGCGTGTCGCCGGTCGACGAGATCGTCGTCGACGGAGCTCGGATGTGCTTCGTCGATCTCGCCATGAGGCATCGGCTCGAAGCGGCTCCGGCAAGCTTCACGGTGGGCTCCTACGATGCGACCGGTCGGGCCACGGCCGCGCCGGTGAAGACCGTCTCCGACGCGGACGGCAAAGCGTGTGTCGCGGTGACCCCGGGGAACGGCGAGGCGCACTACACGATCCTCCGGATCGACAGCTCGCGTGGCGTGCCGGGCACCTTGGTTCACATCGCCGAGGATGCCGGCGGGAAGCAGCGAGTGATCGGGATCCATCGACTCTGATCGTCGTCGCCTACCGCGGCGGCTTGACCAGGTACGAACGAAATCGCTTGTTCTTGATCCGGGTGGTGGCGAGGCCGTCGAGGGCGCGCTTTCCCTCGGCCGCGACCACCGCGACGAAGCTGATCCGATCGTTGAGGGTGATCTGGCCGATGTCGCTCGCCGCGATGCCTAACCCGGTCGTGAACGCACCGACGATATCGCCGGGCCGCAGCCGATCGTGCCGTCCGCCCTGGATCGCGATCGTGATCATCGCGGGTGGCGGCGGCAGTTGCGCCTCGGCGGAGGGAACCGGCGACATGCTGACGCCGGCGAGCGGACCCTGCCGCAGCTCGTCGAGGATCCGGCCGTCCGACGAATGAGCGAGGCTGATCGCCAACCCGCTCTTTCCCGCGCGTGCGGTGCGGCCGATCCGGTGCACGAACACGTCGGGCTCGCGAGGTAGATCGTAGTTGATGATCGCGCCGAGATCGTCGATGTCGAGGCCGCGCGCCGCGACGTCGGTGGCCACCACGACGCGCAGGCTGCCGTTGCGCAGCAGCAGCAACACCGTGTTCCGATCGTGCTGCTCCATGCCGCCGTGGAGCGCCACCGCCGCGAAGCCCGATCTCGCGAGCGCGTCGGCGAGCTCGTCGCAGGTCTCGCGGTGATTGCAAAACACGATCGCGGACTCGGGGCGATGGTGACCGAGGATCCGGATCAGTGCGGGCACGCGATCGCTACCTGGTCGCGCGACGTCGTACAGCACCTGTGCGATCCGCGCGGTCACGTCCTCCGCGGCGACCACCACGTGGTGCGCATCGCGCTGGTAGGTGGTGCTCAGGGCACGCACCGCCTCGGGGAACGTGGCCGAGAACAATAACGTCTGATG
>JACCYD010000693.1 GCA_013696695.1 Deltaproteobacteria bacterium
TGAGGACCAGGACGCCGGTGGCGGTGAGACGGCTGAGATAAAGCTGCACTGCCTCGACGGTGTAGAGGTGCGATTCCATGCCGGACGCTTGCGCCTGGCCGTTGCCGGTCAGCGCGAGCGCGAGCTCGATGAGGTCGTAGCGCTCGGGCGTATCGGCGAGGTAGCGGCGAGCGTCCGCGATGAACAAGCGAACGCCCGGTTGGTCGTAGACGTCGCCGGCGAACTGCTTCCAGCGAGCGAGCAGCTCGGGGATGGCGGGATTGACCTCCACCGCATCGATGCGGGACGCGCCGTACTTCTTGGCGAGCCAGACGCTGGCGCCTGCCCCGGCGCCGAGCACGAGCACGCGATCCGGGCGAAGCGCGCGATACGGCAACGACATCAGCAGGCCCCACGTACTCTCGAAGGCGCCGTGCTTCGCGCGAGCCTCTTGCACCATGAAGGTGGGGCTCATGCCGTCGGTGTAGACGCCGAATCGCTTGTCGCGATCACCGGGTGCTTGGTGCACGTCGAGGCGACCGAGCGGACTCCAGGCAGAATCGACGATGGCGCTCGACGACGCGCGCGAATCGGAGAGCGCCTTCTCCTGCAGATCGGATCCGAGCAGCGCCTCGAGCGGACCATCGGGCAGGTATCCCGCGCGTCCGGTGACCAACAAGCCGACGTGCGCGATCGCGATCAGCGCGATGATCGAGCGGCGCCCGACGAGCAGCACCGCCAGCGCGCAACACACCAGCCCGAGCACGATCACGATCTCGATCGGCGACAGTGGGCCGAGCAGGCGCGGCGCCACGACACAACCGCTCGCCGCTGCAAACAGATCGAGCGCGTAGGTCGCGCGCGCGCGTGTGCTGCCCCGCGACGCATAGGCCTCCGAGACCAGCATGCCTGCGAGTGCGAACGGCGCCAGCGATAGGGCGACCAGCCCGACCAACGACACCCCGGCGATCGCCGCCAACGCCAAGCACAGCAGGGCCACGGCGAGCACCAAGATCACTCGGCGCGGCTCGGCCCAGCATGGAAAGCGCAAGCGGATGAAGGCGCCGACGCCGAGGCCGAGGAGTGCGATCGACAGCGCGGTCGAGGTCGCGTGCGAGCTGCCGATATAGGCGAACAGCCGGGTGGACGTCAGCTCGAGGACCAGCACCACGAACGTGACAATCGCGATGGTCGCTGCCGGGCGATAGGTGCGCGTGTCCAGTGCCGCGAACGTATCACGCGCCGAACGCGCGGATCCGAGGCCACCAGCTCCACGGATCCGAGCTCCATAGGCCCGCTCCACACGCGACTCGGATCACGGCATGACACACTCGGCCCATGGTGGAGCGATGCGACGTCGCGCTGATCGGCGCCGGGATCATGAGCGCGACGCTGGGCACGTTGCTACGCAAGCTCGACCCGACGCTGCGCGTGATGATCTTCGAGCGCCTCGATCGCGCGGCGGCGGAGAGCTCCGACGCGTGGAACAACGCCGGGACCGGCCATGCCGGGTACTGCGAGCTCAATTACTCGCCGCAACAGGCCGACGGCTCGGTGGATTGTTCGAAGGCGCTCGCGATCGCGGCGCAGTTCGGCACCAGCCGGGAGCTGTGGCGCTCGCTCGTGCGCAGCGGCGATCTGCCAGACGCCGAGAGCTTCATCCGCCAGGTGCCGCACTCGAGCTTCGTCGACGGTGACCAGGACGTCGCGTTCCTCCGCGAACGCGCTCGCCAGCTCACCACCTCACCGCTATTCGCCGATCTCGAATACACCGAGGATCGCGCGCGCATCGCCGAGTGGATCCCGCTCGTGATGGAAGGCCGCGACCCCGCCGCGCCGGTTGCCGCGACGCGAATGGCGCAGGGCACCGACGTCAACTTCGGGGCGCTGACGCGCTCGCTCGTCGCCTCGCTGATCTCGCAGCCCGGGGTGACGATGCACCTCGAACACGAGATCGTCGATCTTCGTCGGCGCGACGAGCACTGGCGGCTCGACGTCCGCGATCGCGCGACCGGTGACGATCGCGATATCGATGCGAAGTTCGTGTTCATCGGCGCTGGTGGCTACTCGCTCGACCTGCTCGAGAAGACCGAGATCCCCGAGGCGCGTGGCTTCGGTGCGTTCCCGGTGAGCGGGCAATGGTTGCGGTGCACCAACCGCGACGTGATCGCCCGTCACCACGCGAAGGTCTATGGCAAGGCCGAGGTCGGTGCCCCGCCGATGTCCGTCCCGCACCTCGACACGCGGTGGATCCAGGGCGAGCAGGAGCTGTTGTTCGGCCCGTACGCGGGCATCACCACCAAGTTCTTGCGCGAGGGCTCGGCGCTCGATCTCGTGAGATCGATCGGCATCCACAACCTGGGCACGATGCTCGGCGCCGGGCTCCACAACTTCGATCTCACTCGCTATCTCGTCGGTCAAGCGATGCTCTCCGTCGAGGAACGCGTCGGGTTGCTACGCAAGTACTACCCGAGAGCCAACGACGCCGATTGGGTCGTCCAGATCGCCGGGCTTCGCGTCCAGATCATCAAGAGCGATGGCGAAGGCGGCGGCGAGCTCAAGTTCGGCACCGAGGTGGTGACCAGCGCCGATGGCACCATCGCCGCGCTGCTCGGCGCATCGCCCGGTGCGTCGACCGCCGTCTCGATCATGCTCGAGGTGTTAGAGCGCTGCTTCCCCGAGAAGTTTCGCTCGGCCGCCTGGCAAGCGCGACTGCGCGAGCTCCTGCCGTGATTGGCAACTCGCGTCATGATGGTGGCTAGTCGACTCGTCACCCGAGCGTTTGCGATCAGTCGCTTGGTTCCGCTG
>JACCYD010000701.1 GCA_013696695.1 Deltaproteobacteria bacterium
TCAGGTAGTTGATGTCGGGCATGTCGCTCTGGGCCTCGGCGTAGATGCCGAGGTACTGGCGCAACGCCTTCCACTCGAGCCACGTCTTGTCGGCCTCGAGCTCGCGCAGCGATTCGGGATCCATCGCTACGAAGTCGGGATTGCGGCGAATGCCCTCGCCGATCTTGAACCACTGCGGGTGAGCGCGATCCTTGACCTCGAGGTAACGCACCACGAAGTCCTTGATCGCGTCGACACAACGCGACGCGATGATCTTGTCCTTGCCGCTGATCGAGTTCGACGTGATGTCCGTGAGCTCCTCTAGTGCGGCGATCGCGGGCGCCTGACCCTCCTGGATCGTGGCAGGGTCCTGCTCCGTGGCAGCGGCGAGCACATCGCCGGTGGCCTGGGCCTCGATGCGCGTCACCAGGTTTGTCGGTGCGAGGAAGCGGAACACGTAGGCGAAGTACGGCAGCATCATCACCAACCCGAACGCGGTGGCGATCATGACGGCGAGCACCGTCGCGCGCGGCGCGAAGTCACCATGCAACGAGAGCGAGGTGGCGACCCCGACGACGCAGGTGACGACGTAGTAGATCATCACCGCGACGTTGGTGCGATCGCGCAAGAACATCTGCGCCACGCCGGTGTAGCGCTCCGAGGTCAGCTGCACGAGCAGAGAGACGACGGTGAGCACGATGCCGAGCACCGCGGCGGTCAGGCCAGCGAGGCCCGTGAGTGCGTCGCCGATTCGGTCGGGATCGAAGCGAACGTAATAGTTCGCGGCCCCGCCTTCACCCTGCTTCACCGGCGCACCCCCGGTGACGTTGTGATCGAGGAAGAAGAAGCCCGCAAACACCACCAGCGCAATGCCGGCCAGGATCCCCATCGGCACGAGCCACAGCCGAAGCCCGCGCCCGGTCGACGGGCGGCGGCGACGACGACGGCGCGAGCTCACGGGACCGACCTTACCTCAGGCGATGCCCCGCCCTCGCCGCGCGACCGAACTTACGGTAGGAGGCCGCTCGGCACGCCGCCGGGCGTGGGGGCGGTGAACGCGGAGTCGAAGGTCATCGACGTGTTCTCCGACGTCTCGTCCTCGCCTGCGAGGCCGTTGCCTCCGTTGGACTGGAACGCACTCTCGCGCGCGACGCGCTTGGTGGACACGCCGGCCCCCGGCGCGGCGGCTTGCGGCGCGATCGTGCGCGCATCGGCTCCGTAGACCGATGCGGTGGTGTCGGCGTCGGGACCATCGATCGCCACCGCACTCTTGTCGACCAGACCGTTCGCGGCGCTCGGCACGCCGACGAGGAGCAGATCGACATCGCCCACCAGATCAGCCTGGCCGTCCCACTGGAACAGCACGACGAGCTCGCCTGCGTTGGTGAGCGTCGGCGTGCCGCTCGCGGCGACCGCCGTCATCGTGCCGGACGCGATCGAGAATGTCGGCGCGCTGCCATACGTGGTCTGAAAATTCGCGGCGGTGTCGAACGCGACACTGATCACCGCGCCCGGCGCGAGCGTGGCGCCGGCCGGGAACTTGACGATGAAGTCGCTCGAATCGACGGTGGCGCCGGCGGGCAGCCGGAAGTAGTTGCCGGAATCGGACAGGTAGTAGCTCGCGAGATCGATCGTCTGGGAAGTCGGATTGGCGATCTCGACCAGCTCGCCGCCTGCAGGCGCGAGCGCGACCTCGGTGATCATCAGCGACGCTTCCGACGGCTGCGGCTGCGATGCATCTGCAGGCTGCGAGCTATCGGGCGTGCCAGGGGGCGCCACCATGCCGTCGGGCGTGGGCGTGGGATTGCTCCCGCTATCCGGGATCGCGTCGGGGCGCCCGCCGGTGGCGCACGCTCCGAACAGCAAGATCAAGGAGAGGCGCACGCCCGGTTGGTACCAATCAGCACTCGAACCGGCAAGCAGATTCTCGGCCGCCGAGGCTCCCCAGAACCGCCTTATTTCGTTAGGTTCGGGCCATGGCCGATTCACTCGAAGAGCGTGGCAGGGCGCTCGAGAACCAGTTCTTCGACAAAGAGAACAAGCAGAAGCTCGCAGCCATGAAAGAGAAGATGGACTCGCAGACCACGCGCGATGAATTGCGCAAGGCCTCGGGCATGTCCGACGACGCCGTGCTCGACAAGCTGGTCGGGCTCGGGTTGCGCGCGAACACGATCGCCGCGCTGTCGCTGGTGCCGCTGATCGCGGTCACCTGGGCGGACGGCACGATCCAGGACAACGAGCGCACCGCGATCCTGCAGGGCGCCGCCGGCAAGGGCCTCGAAACCGGCACCGACGGGTACGAGCTGCTGCAGACGTGGCTCGCGAGGCAGCCGTCGGAAGAGCTGTTCACCGCGTGGGAGGCCTACATCACGGCGCTCGCATCGCAGCTCAACGACGAGCAGAACCGTCTGCTCAAGAACCAGATCGTCGGCTTTGCGAAGATGGTCGCGGCATCGGCGGGCGGCATCCTCGGGTTCGGCAAGGTCTCTGGCACCGAGGAGAAGATCCTCGAGCGCATCGAGACCGCGTTCGCCCGGTAAATGATGCGGTTCCTCGGCAAGACCGGGGTCAAGGTGTCGCGCGTCGGACTCGGCGCGATGTCGTTCGGCGGCGATGCCGACGAAGCGACCGCGTGGCAGCTGTGGCGCACCGCGCGCGATGCCGGCGTCAACCTGATCGATACCGCCGATGTCTACAACGAAGGCCGCTCCGAGGAGTTTCTCGGGCGCTTCATGAAAGGCGAGCGCGATTCGATCGTGCTCGCGAGCAAGGCCTACTTTCCGATGGGCGCGGATCCGAACGCGCGTGGCTCGTCGCGCTATCACCTGGTGCGCGCGGTCGAAGCCAGCCTGCGCCGGCTGCAGACCGATCGGATCGATGTCTATTACCTGCACCGGTTCGACGAAGCGACCGCTCTCGACGAGACGCTGCGCGCGATCGACGACCTCGTCCGCGCCGGCAAGATCCTGTACCCGGCGGTGTCGAACTTCGCCGCCTGGCAGATCGCACACGCCCTCGGACGCCAGCAGGCCGAGGGCTGGGCGCCGCTGGTCGCGGTGCAGCCGATGTACAACCTCGTCAAGCGCACGGTCGAGATCGAGATGCTGCCGATGGCGCAGTCACTCGGCATCGCCGTGATCCCGTACAGCCCGACGGGCGGCGGCCTGCTCTCCGGCAAGTACGGCCTCGGCCGCGCACCCGAGAAGGGCCGCTTGCTCGACACCAAGATGTACACGGTGCGCTATGCGAACCCTGGCTTCTACGAGATCGCGGACAAGTTCTGCGCGATCGCCGCGGAGCTCGGACATCACCCGGCGACGCTCGCGATCGCGTGGGTCGCGTCGCATCCGGCGGTGACCAGCGTGCTGATCGGCGGGCGCGATCCGGCGCAGCTCGCACCCGCGCTCGCGGCGAAGGATCTCGAGCTCGACGGCGAGACGCGCACGCGAATCAGCGCGCTGTCACCCGAGCCGCCCCCCGCGACGGATCGCAACGAAGAGAAGTCCGCCCACAACTACGGCTCGCGCTAGCGGTTTCGCACGCTTACCGAGCGGGGACAGGATCCACCCCCTCAACGCTGCGGAATTCAAGGCGTCCTGGCCCGAAACGTAAAATCCAATTCCGAGCGGAGCCAAAAATCGATTTTACGTTTCGGTCTAGACGCGAATGGATATCAACCGCTTGGAGGGGTAGATCCTGTCCCCGTCGGGGAAGTCTGCGATTTTACGGCGCGAGGCCGATGTTCTTCGCGGCGCCGAGGATGCCGAGGTTGTGAAGCAACCCGATGGCACCACATGCGGCGGCGAGCAGCCCCAGTAGCAGCTGGAACGGCGCGATCCGTTGCGCCATGTCATTCGCACGCTGCTCTGCGCCGGGGGCGGCGCGAATGATCTGCGGTAGCGCGAACACGAAGCCGAGCACGATCGCGATCAGGACGCCGCCGAGGTTGGCCATCGCCGGCAGCGCGTCCTCCTTGATCGCCTTGAAGGCGGTCACCGGCCCGAGCATGACGAAGAAGATGATGCCGAAGGCGATCAGCACGAGGCCGATCAGCGCCTGGAATGGCACCAGCTTGTCGAGGATCGCCTTGGCGTCTGGCTTCTTCGCGACGATCAGGCTGGAGGCGGCGACGATGCCACCGACGATCAACAACAGCTCGAACAGGATGGAGATGATTCTCATGGTCCCCTTGCCCCGAGCGTACGATCGTCAGAAGGCGTCTGCCATCAACAGGTTCGTTTTCAGTGGGGCGCGGCGGCGGGCGCGGCGGCGAAGCTCGTCCGCCCCGTCGCAGCTGGCGCGATCGAGCTCGGCGAGCCAGCGCTGGCGTAGCGCGGGATCGTTCTTGGCAGCCCGGGCTCCGCAGGCGAGGAGCTGGCCGCGGCGATACGGCTCGGTCTCGAGTGCGAGCCCGGCATGGACGTGGATCACTGCGCGATCGTCGGCACCACCTTCGAGGGCGAGCCAGGCGGCCGCGAGACGCAGCGAGGGATCGTCAGGATCGACACCGATCGCGCGCTCGATCAGCCCACGGGCGCCAGCCACGTCGTGCGTGGCTTCGAACATGCGGACCGCGTCGCGAACGTAGATCGTGGCGGCGTCGTGTGGCGCGACGACGTCGTCGGTGACGCGCGCGGTGAAGCCGGAGCCGTCGGAGCTGCCGAGCTCCCAGCCACCCGCCGGTCCATCCCACTCCCACGTCAGCTCGGCCACCGCACCCTCGCAACACGGCGCGCGATCGACACCGACGAAGGCACGACGCGAGGCCGGTGCGATCGCGACCGCGTGGACGTTCGTGGGCTGCGCGAGGATCGAGCCGAAGTGGCGACGCTGACCCGGCGCTGCGTGAGCGACGCGGTTACCGAGGAAGCGCAGCAGATCCTGCGGCTGCAACGGTTCCGGGTGGCTCTCGACGAGCGCGCGCAACCGCTGCTCGCGGTGATCGGAGTGATGCGACCACGCGTGCGACGCGGCGAGCTGGCCGCGCTGCAGCGCTTCGTGGCGGTAGCGATTCGTGCACAGCAAATACTCGCCGCGAGGGCGAACGACCTCGACGTGCGGACCGGCGAGCTCGAGCACGAGCGCTGACTTCTCTCGCGCGCTGCCGATCGCGATGCCCCAGCTCGACGATGCGGGACGCTCGCGGGCGATCCGGATCGCATCGGCGAGCGTCTCGGCGCGGCGCGCGATGTCGTGGACGATATCGACGATCATCGCCCCACCCCACGTGACATCGCGGTGCCACCGGGTGTGCGGCGCGAGCACGAGGCCCGCTTCGTTGACGACGGTGACCACCGGCGCATCGGCTCCGCGCGCGGTGAAGAAGCCGTAACGCGCACCCCCATGGGCCCCCCGGGCCGGCGCGCACACCACGAACGACGGCGAGCGATCCCACACGCCGACGCCGGGGAAATCGAAGTTGCGTCCAAACGCCAGCTCGCCATCGGTGGTCAGGCTGCCCCACGCGATCACCGTCGAGCACGCGGGTACGGCTGCGGCCGCTGCGCGCGCGGTCAACGGATTCGCGAACGGACCGAGCTGGGCGCGTGCCGCAAGCGACACGCAGTTCTGCATCGAATCCATGGTCGCCATCGTCAGCGCGATGATCTTGCGCTGACGCGGTGACACGCCCGGCGTCGCGGCCTCGACAAACGCGCGCGTGCGGGCAGCCAGCTCGGCCGGTCGCGATCGCGCGAGTCGCGCCTGCCACGCCGTCGTGAGCTGGCGCACGACGAATCTGCTCGCCTCCGTCGAATCGCCGGCGAGCGCGCGCTCCGGCATCGTTCGATAAAATTCGAACAGCTGCTTCGCGTCGGTGGCGGTGAGCCGGCCGTGTTGCGCACCCATCTGCTCCTGCGTGCCTGTCAGCCGCGCCATGAATAGCTTCATGATCGTGCTCCTCGTTGATCGTGCTCCACTCGTCATCGGGTCTTTCTCCTTCGCTTCGTTCGTCTGAGAGGCTCGATCACTCGTTCGGTCAGCTCGTCGATCACGCGATCCGCATGCGCGATGCCGAGCACGTGATGGACGAGCACGCCGTCGACCACCGCGAGCACCAGCTCGACGATGCGCTCCGGATCGCAGGGCTTGACCTCGCGACGCGCGATGCCCGCGCGCAGATCCGCGACCAGCGCCGCGCGTCCGAGCAAAACCATCTTCCGCTCGCGCTCGAGGATCGAGGCGAAGTCACGCCCGCCGACCGCCCATAACTGGAACAGGCCGCCGATCAGGTTCGGCCGCTGGCGATGGAAGTCGACGGTCGCCTCGACGACCGTGCGCAATCGATCGAGCGGGTGCTCGACCGACTTGGCGCGCGCGAGCACTTCCGCTGCGAAGGTCTTGTAGGTGTGCTCGAGCACGGTCTCGAACACCGCGCCGAGATCCGGAAAGTAGAAGTACAGCGTCGGCCGCTTGATGCCGAGCGCGTCGGCGAGCTCGCGCATCGACGTCTGCATGCCCCGCGCGCGCAGGATCTCGAACGCCGCGTGGGCGAGCTCGGTGCGGCGGGCGAGGTCCGGACGGCGTGGCATTCCTGACATAGTGTCAGTACTAGAAGGCTGACACAGTGTCAACCAACGTCCTCTTGGTTTCACCGAGACGGGAAGCCCGTGATCCGCGAGCGCGTACCAGGAGATGCGTGTACTGTGACGCACCTGGTGGAGCTCGTGTCTCGCGATGACGTCGTCCTCCAACGGCCGGAAGATGTTCGCTTCCTGGTGCCGGTGTTCCACACGACCAGTGCGTGTCCCGGTGCGGTGACCGCGTACGTGCTGCGCCGGATCGCGTATCGCGCCGGCGCGTACGCTCCTGGCATCCAGGAGCAGATCTTTCACGAGCTCAACACCTCGCGCGAGGGCGGCTCGATCGAGAAGGTGCAGCGCTGGTTCGGCGGCCGCGTCTCGATGCTTCATCAGCTCGGCTACCGGCTGCAGAGTCGCCGCGTCGCGACGCCCACCGCCGCGCTCCTCGAGTGGGTGCGCGCCGGTCAGGGTTATCGCGGTGCGATGCTCCCCACCTCGTTCCGGCGGCTGCATCCGAGCCCCGGCGCGGCGGGCAAGGATGTGCCTGACGAGTTCGTCAACCACGCCGTCGGCATCACGATCGATCGCCTCGACGCGTCCACCGAAGAGTCTCTCGTGATGATCGATCCGTGGCCGGGCGTGACCGGCGGCGCGAAGGATCGCGACCAGGTCTCACCGACGATCGAGATCGCTCATCGCGATCGCGGCTCGCATGCGCTCGTGTACTTCTGGGTTGGCTGGTCGTAACGCGCTGAAACGACGAGCGTTCTGGCCCGAGACGTAGAGTCAGTGTGTTGATCGCCGTGCGCGAATCGCGCATCGCGCTGCACTCGATGTCTTGGAAACATCATTGTTTTTATGCTTCCAGATCACCGCGCGAACTCCGTATGGTGCGCTCACACCAGGGAGGGAACCACCATGCGTGGCTCGATCACAGCACTACTCGCCGTTCAACTCTCGCTCGTGGCGTGCGGCGCACCGAGCTCTCGCGCTGCCGATGACGACGACGACGACGTGTCGCCCGATTCGTCGACGCTAACGCCCGACGGGCCGCAAACGACAGCCGACGGACCGGGCATGCAGGTCGCCGAGGATTGCTCGTCCTATCCGTTCCTCGCCGAGACGCTCTACGCCGAGCGCGTCGGCTTCGGACGCCACGCGACGGGCGGCGATTGGAATCTGCCGTATCACGTCACCACGCTCGCCAGCACCGGCACCGGCTCGCTCCGCGCCGCGCTCGAGAGCCCGAAGAAGTACTGGATCGTGTTCGACGTCAACGGTCTGATCAACCTCGGCGAGGACAGCATCCACGTACTGTCGAACAAGACGATCGATGGCCGCGGGCGCGACATCACGATCGACGGCCAGCTCAAGCTCGACCCGGGTACCAAGAACATCATCTTCACCGACCTCAAGCTCCAGGACCCATCGGGCTTCGAGACGTCCGCCGGCGACATGATCGGCATCCGCGGTCATGGCAACGACGACCCCGAGCTCTACGACTCGCGCGACATGTGGTTCCATCATCTCGAGCTCGCTCGCGGTGGCGATGGCCAGCTCGACAATCGCGGCGCGACGTTCATCACGCTGTCGTGGAGCCATCTGCACTCGCACGCGAAGTCGATGCTCCACACCAACGACACCGATAACCTGCCGTCGCGAGGCAATCGCACGACGTATCACCACAACTTCTTCGACCAGACCACACGTCGCGGACCGCAGTTCCACTGGGGCAAGGCCGATTTCTTCAATAACTATCACTACCGCTGGTACGAGTACGGCGCCGCCGGGCAGAAGGAGTCGCAGTTTCTCTCGGAGGCAAACGTCTACGAGGCCCGGCCCGGCGAGTACTGCTTCGACTGCACGGATCCGAACAGCCCGACGGGCGATTCCGACTTCGAGGTCAGCAAGGTCGCGCTGACGCCGATGTGGGATTCCGATCCTGGCTTCGTGAAGAGCGTCGGCGACGTCGCGCGCCAGGGCGCGATCCTCGAGCAGCGGATGCCCGAGGTCGTGTTCGACCGCGCCGACTTCTACCCCGCCGTCATCGAGCCGGCCGACGACGCACTGATCGAAGTGCTCAAGACGAAGACCGGTCCGCGCCGCACCTACTGTCAGTAATGCGATGCTAATGCGGTCGTGAAGGCCCGGAAGCGCAAGACCAGCTCGCGCGGCAAGTACGACCGCTCGCTGACGGCGGCCGCGCGCCAGTCCGACCAGCGCACCAAGCTGCTCGACGCGGCGACCTCCGTGATCGCGGCGGTGGGCTTCGGCGAGACCACGGTGGAGGCGATCGTCGAACGCGCGGGGATGAGCCGGCGTACGTACTACGAGCACTTCACCGACGTGCGCGACGTGCTCGCGCAGATCTACGAGCGCGCCTCGTCGATCAGCCTCGCGATGGTGACGTCCTCTGCCCGCGCTCACACCGCGCCACTCGAGGCCCTGCGCGCCGGCCTTGCCGCGTACTTCCTCGCGGTCTCCACCTATCCCGAGGTGGCGCGCGTGATGTTCCAGGAGTATCGCCAGGGCGGCCGCGACTTCGAGGCGCGCTACCAGCGCGACAGCGCGCGCTATGCCGAGCTGCTGCTCGAGCTGCTCGGTGCGGTCCACACGGCAGGTGCGATCACGAAGAAGCCGACCGAGGCGACCGTGTTCGCAATCGCGAAAGGCATCGAGGGCCTCGCGGTACGGGCGATCGCGAAGCAGGAGCAGCACGCGCTCCCTGCCCTGCTTCCCGAGCTGGTCGAGCTCACGCTCGCGCCGTTTCGATGAAAACCCTCGTGTTTCAGTGGGCGGGGCGCAGGCGCAAGCCCGACGACGACGCGGAATCACCGGTCAGCCCGAGCGACCCGGTAAGCCAGCCTTCCCACAACTTACCGAGAACCTGATAGCGCCAGGTCGCGAACGCGGGAAGGTCGCGTGCCGCTTCGAGCCCTTGCTCGTCGACCACGCGCGCCGTCTCCTCGGCATCGCCGCGCGTCGCGAGCAGCCGCCCCGACACCCCGCTCTGCTCCGCCGCGAGCTGGACGATCGCAACCAGCATCTCCGACCACCG
>JACCYD010000710.1 GCA_013696695.1 Deltaproteobacteria bacterium
ACATCGTTCACCGCGATCTCAAGCCGAGCAACATCTTCATCACCGACCGCGGCACGGTGAAGGTGCTCGATTTCGGCGTCGCCAAGTGCTTCGACCAATCGGATCAGCTCGACGCGATGGCCGCGCAGGCGATGCCGCGCGACTACAACGAGACCAGCGACACCTACGTGACGTTCTCCGGCGGCGGCACGCTCGTCGGCACGCTGCCGTACATGTCCCCCGAGCAGTGGGGCACCGACCAGGTCGATCACCTCTCGGACATCTGGGCGATCGGCATCATGTTCTGGCGCGCGCTCACCAAGGTGCACCCGGCCGGGACGATGTCGCCCGAGAAGCTGAAGGATCGGCTCTCGGATCTCGACACGCCGCTGCCGAGCATCGCCTCGCGCGACGGCACCTTGCCGCGCGCGGTCGTCAACATCATCGACCGCTGTCTCGAGAAGCGAAAAGGTCTGCGCTATCAGTCGGCGACGGATCTGCTCGTCGATCTCCAGCTGTTTTTGCAACCGAGCTCGGAGCGAATCTCCGAGGACGTTTGCCCGTACCGCGGCCTCGCGGCATTCGGCGAGAACGATGCGAAGTACTTCTTCGGGCGCAGCGCAGAGATTCGTACCGCGCTCGCGCAGCTCGAGACCTGGCCGCTGCTCGCCGTGATCGGTCCGTCGGGCGTCGGCAAGTCGTCGTTCGTTCACGCAGGCCTGGTCCCCGCCGTAAGGGGGACCGAGGGCGGCAACTGGAAGATCCGCGTGCTGCGTCCGGGGCGCGTTCCGCTCCACAGCCTCGCGAGCGTGCTCGACGATTCGCTGGAGACCGGCCAGGTGATCGAAGGGCTGTCGGATCAGCTGCGCGAAGCGCCGGGCTTGTTTGGCGACATGTTGCGCAAGAGCGCGGGGCGTCGCCGGCATCGCGTGCTGATCGTCGTCGATCAGCTCGAGGAGCTGTTCACGCTGTCCGACGACGATGCGACGCGCAAGACGTTCCTCGCCGCACTGCTCGCGGCGGCCGACGATCCGAGCGCGCCCGTGCGCGTGGTGCTGTCGATGCGCGCCGATTTTCTCGATCGGCTCGCCGGTCACAAGCACTTCCTCTCCGAGCTGTCGCGCGGCCTGTTCTTCCTGTCGGCACCCGACACCGAGAACCTCCGCGAGACGCTCGTCCGTCCCGCCGAGCTCGCCGGCTACGCCTTCGAGGAGTCCTCGATCGTCGAGGACATGTTGCAGACCGCCACCAGCCGCGGCGCGCTCCCGCTGGTGCAGTTCGCGGCGACGCGGTTGTGGGACTCGCGCGACAAGGTTCGCAAGAGGCTCACCGCCTCGGCCTATGCCGCGATGGGTGGCGTCGGTGGTGCGTTCGCTCGCCACGCCGACGAGGTCGCCGCCGCCGTGCCGCTGCAGAGCCAGCCGTTGCTTCGCGCGATCATGACGCGCCTGGTGACGCCGGAAGGTACACGCGCGGTCGTCGATCAGAAGGAGCTCTCGGGGCTATCGCAGGAAGCCGGCGAGGTCGAGCGCATCCTCGATCAGCTGGTGCGCGCGCGCCTGATTCACCTGCACACCGATCCGACCCAGGGCGCCACCGTCGAGATCGTTCACGAGGTGCTGATCACCGAGTGGCCGACGCTGCGGCGCTGGCTCGAGGAGGGTCAGGCGGCTCGCGCGTTCATGCACGAGCTGCGTCTCGCGGTTCGCCAGTGGGTCGCGCGCGGTAAGCCGGGCGATCTCGTATGGCGTGGCACGACGGCGCAGGAGGCGCTCGCCGTGGTCAAGCGCCACGTGCTCGAGCTGTCGGCGGCGGAGAACGAATATCTCGACGTGGTTCGCTCGCAAGCCGCGCGCACCAAGCGCCGCCGGCTGCTGGTGTTCGGCATCATCCTCGCGGCGCTCACCGCCGTGTTCGCGATCGGTACGATCGCGTTCATCCGCGTGTCGCGCGCGAACGACATCGCCTCCGAGCGGCAGGCCGCCGCCGAGAAGGCCGCACTCGACGCGCGCTCTGCCGAAGCCGAGGTCACCAAGCAGCTCGCTGCGGTGAAGTCCGCGGAAGCGATGCGCACGCAAGCCGAGGCCGATCGCCAGAGCGCGCAGAACGCGGCCTTGCAGGCGAACAAGACGGTCGAGATGACGCACGAGGAGCTCAAGAAGGCGAACGCCGAGCTCCTTAAGACGCTCGACCAGTCCCAGAAGGACAAGGCGAAGGCAGTCGAGCTCGCGCAGGCAGCGAAGGTCGCGGCCGATGCGGCGAAGAAGGCCACCGACGATGCGAAGGCCGCGAACGGCAAGCTCGCCTCGCTGCTCGCCGTCGAGCAGCAGCGCGTCAAGGTGCTCGAAGAAGAGAAGAAGAAGATCCACACCGGAGGCCTCAAGTGATTCGTCGCGTGCTCCTGCTCTCGACGCTGCTCGCCGCGTCCACCGCGTCCACCGCGTCCGCCGAAACTCCTCCAATCGGCGGTGAGGTCACGCTGTGGGCCAAGGGCGTCCCCGAGCCGCAACAGCGCCAGGCCGAGAAGCTGTTCGATGAAGGCAACGAATTCTTCGCGAAGCAGGCTCATGCCCCTGCGGTCGTGAAGTACAAGGCGGCCCTCGCGCTGTGGGATCACCCGCTGATCCAGTTCAACATGGCGGTCACGCTGATCCGCCTCGACCGCCCGCTCGAAGCCGCCGAGGCGTTGGAGAAGGCGCTGCGCTTTGCCGACAAGCCGTTCAAGCCGGAGCTGTACCAGGAAGCGCTCAACTACCAGGCGCTGCTCAAGAACCAGCTCGGCTTCATCGAGGTGTCGTGCGACCAGGCCGGCGCGACGATCACGCTCGACGGCAAGAGCTGGTTCAACTGTCCCGGCACCCAGAAGGTGCGCGTCAAGGTCGGCGAGCACACCGTCGTCGGTGACAAGGCAAAGTTCCTCCCGATCAACCGCCGCCTCGTCGTGTCAGGTGGCTCAAGCGTCACCGAGAAGGTCCGGCTCGAGCCGCTCGATACCGCGGTCAGGTTGCAGTACCCGTACAAGCGCTGGATCCCGTGGACGGTGACGGCCGGCGGCGCGGCGATCGGGCTCGCCGGACTGGGCATGTGGGTCGCGGGTCGCGGCCAGATGAACGCGTTCAAGCAGAACTTCGACGACGACTGCGCGGCAGGCTGCGAGAAGGATCTGTCCGAGCACCCGGCCCTCCGCGATCAGCGAGACAGCGCGGAGCTCAAGGGCACGATCGGCATCGCGATGATGGTGGCCGGCGGTGCCACGGCGGTCGGCGGCTTGGTGTTCGCGATGGTGTTCAACAGCCCCAAGCGGATCCTGCCGAACCTCGAGGTCAACGTGACCCCGAACGGCGCGCGCGCTGGATATCATTGGCGCTTCTAGGGTTTTCGCGCGGAGATGATCACCGCGAGCGGATAGCCGCGGTGCTTGTGGAAGTTTGGCTGCACGGCGACCAGCGCGTCGTCGACGATCGGCTCGAGTAGCTCTTCGAGCTCGAGGCCCGCGGCGCGGATCGCACGCACGTAATCCGAGACCAGATGCACGTGCGCCGGCATCTCGTACTCGACGCCATCGGCGTGCGCGAAGTGCGGAGGCACGCCCTTGAGCAAGAAGAACGGGTGGTAGACCGACACCACGAGGCGACCGCCGGACACCAGCACGCGCGCCATGGCCGCGATCGGGCTTGCCACCTCCGGGAGGTGCTCGAGCACCAGCGCGTCGAGCACGACGTCGAACGGCCCCTCGGGAAGCGTCGCGAAGGTGCCCTCGATGAAGCTGACACCGGGCCACGTCGCGTTCTCGAGCTCGCCGGTCTTGGCTCGGGCACGCGCGAGCATCGCCGCGCTCGGATCGACGCCCGTGACCTGTGCGCCGTGTTGCGCGAGCCACACGGTGTGACGGCCGGTGCCGCAGCCGGCATCGAGCACGCGCTTGCCCGAGACATCGCCGAGTAGCCGCCGCACGATCGGCTCCTCGATCCTGATCAGGCCGTTGGAATACGCGTCGTAGCTATCCGCCCACTTCGCATACCCGTCGAGCGTCGAGACCTTCACGCGATCCATAGCGGCGCGACTCTAGCAGCTATGGCATCCTGAGCCGATGCGCAGCGCCGCGTTGCTCCTGTTCGCCGTCGTCGTCGCCAGCGGCTGCAAGGACAAGTCGGAGACCAAGCCGGCAACCTCGTCGTCCGATGACCCCGAGTCGACGGTCGCGGGGTCACCGCCGCCGAAGCTCGAGCGCGAACGCGATCGCTTCGGCAACATCCCGGGGCGCGTCGACGACAAGCAGCGCGAAGCGAGGAAGCAGCGGCTCGGCAAGACGCTGCTGAGACTCGATACCAACAAGGACAC
>JACCYD010000731.1 GCA_013696695.1 Deltaproteobacteria bacterium
GATGGGCCAGGCACGCGCGCAACCGACACCCGTTGCCGAGGGCGACATCACGCGACTCCTCGAGCAGACGGTGCGCGCGGTGCGTGCGGCGCAACACCAGGCGGTCGGCCAGCTTCACAAGGCTGAGGATGCCCTCCGCCGGCGTACGATCGATCTGCTCGAGGCCGACCGCCGCAATACCGATACGATCGCAGGCAAGGAAGCCCTCGAGCGCAAGCTCCGGCTCGCCCAGCAGCTGACCGACAAGGTCAAAGGCACGCTGTCGTTCCGGCTCGGTCATGCGCTGATCCACAAGACCAAGTCCGTCGGCGGCGTGATCGAGCTCCCGAAGGTGCTGTGGGGCTTGCGGCAGGATGCGAGCATGCGCCGCGTCGGCGAGAGCACCGGGACAGGGGTGCGCCGGATCGTGCAGCGGATCGCGCGGTTTCGCGATCGGGGCAGCGCGGTCGTGAAGCCGAGCGCGCCGATCTCACGCCGCACCGTGGTGCCCGCGAAGCGCTTCTCGCCCCCATTCCACATCTCGACCGGAGCCGATCTGAAACGGCTGCGAGTCGCGGGCATCTTCGACGAGTTCACCGCCCACGCATTCGCTCCCGAGTGCGAGCTGATCTCGCTGCACGCCGCGACGTGGCAGGCGCAGCTCGCGGAGCATCCACCGCATCTGCTGTTCGTCGAATCGGCGTGGCAAGGTGCCGGTGGCTCGTGGGATCGCAAGATCAACCATTGTGCGCGCGAGCTTCGCGAGCTGGTGCAGCACTGTAACGAGCGCGAGATCCCGACGGTCTTCTGGAACAAGGAGGATCCGATCCACTTCGGGACCTTCCTCAACACGGCGATGCTGTTCGACGCGGTGTTCACCACCGACTTCGACTGCATTCATCGCTATCGCGAGCTCCTCGGCCACGAACGCGTTTACGTGCTCCCGTTCGCGTGCCAGCCGCGCCAGCACAACCCGCTCGAGAAGTTCGAGCGCAAGAACGCCGCGTGCTTCGCCGGTGCCTACTACGCGCGCTATCCCGAGCGACAGCGCGACTTCCTGCGGATCATCCTCAAGCTGCTCGAGCGCGGCCCCGTCGAGATCTTCGATCGCAACCATGGCAAGACCAACGCCGACTATCAGTTTCCATCGTCGTACCGCGACTACATCGTCGGGAACCTTCCGTTCTCCGAGATCGATCGCGCGTACAAAGGCTACCGCTACGCGATCAACATCAACTCGATCAAGACGTCGCAGACGATGTTCGCGCGACGCGTGTTCGAGCTCCTGGCGTCGAACACGCTGACCGTCAGCAACTACGCGAAGGGGATCCGCGTGCTGTTCGGCGATCTGGTCGTCGCGACCGACGATCCCGAGGAGCTCGGGGTTGCGCTCGCCGAGCTCGACGATGAAGAGACCGCGCGGTTGCGCCGGCTCGCCGGGCTGCGCAAGGCGCTCGCCGAGCACACCTACCAGAATCGACTCGCGTACGTCGTGACGAAGCTGTTCGACGGCGTCGCCCCGCCCCGGCTGACACCGACCATCACGGTGATCGGCGCGGCGAGCACCGATCACGAGCGCGCCGCACTTGCCGCCGCGTTCGCGCGCCAAAGCTATCCGTACAAGCATCTCGTCGTGGTGACTGGATTGGAACGCGATGTGGATATCGCCGCGATCGAGGGCGAGTACGTCGCGCGATTCGCGGGCGCCGACCACTACGGCGAGCACTACCTCCAGGATCTCGCACTCGCGACCCTCTACCACGACGGTCCGGTGATCGGCATGGGACCACCAACCGCGCGGTACCGCACCGAGCAGACCGTCTCCACCGCCGCGGCGATCGTTCGTCGAGACGCGCTCCAAACCACTCCCCTCGCCGACTTCGCACGGGACGAGCGCACGCTGGAGCACGCGCTCGCGATCGACGACTTCCAGTACACGCATCCGGGCGGCGAGCCCGCGCTGAACATCGGCGTGGCGTTCTCCACCGTGCTCGCGCACGCCGACCGCGTCGAGATCGCCAAATCTGACCTCGACCTTCGCATGCTCGGACCCGCGGATTTCGTCACGCTGTTCGCCGACGGGATTCGTTCCGAGCTATCGGTCAGCCACGGCACGGATGGGATGACGATCGACTCGGAGCTCGACGCCGACGGACGGCAGTACCTCTACCAGCGCGGCGAAAGTCCGCTGGCGACGTTCGGGTTCGAGTCGACAGTACGGTTCCACCTCGAAGTCACCGCCGGGCTGCGGTTGCAGGCGGTGTTTCTGTTCCTGGATCAAGAGAAGAACCGGATCGGCGATGTGATCCGTATTGCCGCGATGAATCACGAGGCCGAGTTACCGGCGGGTGCCGCCTACGTTCGGTTCGGCCTCCTCGTTGTCGGCCCCGGCACCGCCAGCGTGCGCCGGCTGGTCCTGGGCCACGTCGCGACCGAGGAGCCGACGCGGATCATCGGCCGCTCGCGGATCCTGGTCGTCACCAACGGTTACCCGTCGCCTGAGGCGTTGTACCGCAACGCGTTCATCCACCGCCGCGTCCTCGACTATCGCAGGGCCGGCATCGACGTCGACGTGTACTGTCACCGACCGCGGGAGCGGATCAGCTATCACACCTTCGAGGGAACAGACGTGGTCAGCGGCCGCGCCGAGCTCCTGCAGCGCGTGCTCGAGTCCAACGCGTACGACACGGTGCTCGTCCACTTCCTCGACGAAGAGATGTGGCGCGAGCTGATGCCCCTGCTCGATCGGCTGCGCGTCTATCTGTGGATTCACGGCGCCGAAGTCCAGCCGTGGCAACGGCGGAGCTTCAACTACACGACGGTGGAGGAGCTCGAGAGTGCGAAGACGTCGAGCGGCCTACGCACCGACCTGTGGAACCGGGTGCTCGGCACGCGGTCTCCGAACCTCCACCTGATCACGGTGTCGCGAACGTTGGCGAACGAGATCGAGGAGGACTACGGCGTCAGGCTCTCGCCACCGCACCACTCGGTGATCCACAACGTGATCGATACCGTGCTGTTCCGCTACGAGCCCAAGCCGATCGCGCAGCGCACCAAGATCCTCTCGATCCGGCCGTTCGCGACGCGGACGTACGCGAACGATCTCACGGTGGCCGCGATCCTCGAGCTCGCCAAGCGTCCGTGGTTCGGCGAGCTCGACTTCCACATCATCGGTGACGGCTCGCTGTTCGAGGCAACCGTCGCGCCGCTGCTCGGGCTCCGCAACGTGCTGGTCGAACGCCGCTTCGTCCGTCAGGACGAGATCGCCACGCTGCACCGCCGGAACGGCGTGTTCCTGTGCCCGACGCGGATGGACTCGCAAGGCGTGTCGCGTGACGAGGCGATGTCGTCTGGTCTGGTTCCGGTGACCACGCGGATTGCCGCCGTACCGGAGTTCGTCGACGAGGAATGTGCGTTTCTCGCGCCGCCCGAGAACGCGACCGAGCTCGCTGCGGCGATCGAGACGCTGTACAAAGATCCGGTACGGTTCCAGCGAATGTCGGCCGCCGCTGCCGAACGTGTGCGGAGTGATCGCAGCGCCGATCAGACGTCGCTGCGCGAGCTCGCGCTGTTCGCTCGCCGGGGCTGAGCTCGTGACCCACTGCGCGACGCAGTACATAGTCGGCCAAATAAAGCTCGCTGACGCGGTTGTCGTTCACGCGGCGACGCCCCTAGCATGGTATGGACGGACATGAGCTCGACGCTGTCTCAGCTCGACGGCCTCGCTCACGTGCTGTCGAAATCCTTCCAGGACAACGCAGCCGAGCAGACCCACCGTTGGGACAAAGAGTGGATGCGGTACCTCTCGGCAAAAAAGGACTACTGGTTCTACTTCTACGACATGAGCAGCGACAACTACGCGCTCGGGATCAGTCCCAACACGATCGCCAAGATGTCGGCAGAGGAAGTCTCCACGACGATGTTCTACAAGGACATCAAAGGCGACGCCTGGGTCGCGGGCGCGGACCTCGTGGGCAAGGATGTCCTCGAGATCGGGTGTGGGCCCGGCGTGTTCGGCCGACTGTCCGGTCGGCTCTCGAAGAGCTACACCGGCATCGATATCTCGCGGTTCGCGCTGTCGGTCGCGCGGTTGACCTCACCGAAGACGTGTCGGTACTTCCACCTCTACGATCCCGCGGGCCTGGAGACGCTCGCGAAGTCGGTCGACCTCGCGTTCGGACGCCACTTCTTCATCCACCACAACTACGAAGACTCGCTGTGGCTGCTCCAGTTCCTGCGCGACCTGGTGCGCGATGGCGGCCTGATCATGGCCGACTTCTTCTGCGACGCGAAGACCGTCGACGGCGCTCGCCGGCGCAATGCCGACCAGCCGCTCTCGGAGCAACACCCGAGCGCGCTGTTCCACTTCGAGGACGCCGACATCGAGCGCCTCGCTGCGGCAGCCGGGCTTCGCTGCGAGGCGATCGATCACCGTCCCGAGCGGTCGAGCCGGTTCGCCCGGCTCCGCGTCGGAGGCACGACATCAGCGGACGGAGCGTCGACCGTCACGCCAAGACAGTGAACGAATGAAGGTCGTTATTCTATGTGGTGGCCTCGGAACGCGACTTCGTGAAGAGACCGAGTTTCGGCCGAAGCCGCTCGTCGAGATCGGCGGTCGTCCGATCCTCTGGCACATCATGAAGGTGCTCGGCCATCAGGGACTGCGCGAGTTCGTGCTGTGTCTCGGTTACAAGGGGAATCTGATCAAGGACTTCTTCCTGAACTACGAGGCGATGACGAACGATATCGAGGTCCAGCTCGGTTCTCGTTTCGCGGTCACGTATCTCGGAAAGCACGAAGAGCAGGACTACAGCGTGCGATTGGTCGATACCGGGCCAACTGCCGGCACGGGCGCCCGCATCTCGCGCGTGCAACGGCACGTCGCCGGCGAACGCTTCATGGTCGCGTACGGCGACAGCCTGACGAACGTCGACGTCGCTGCACTCCTCGCATTTCATACCTCGCACAAACGGCTCGCGACCGTGACCACCGCGCGGGTACCCGGACGCTTCGGAATGGTCGAGATGAGCCCCGAGGGCCAGGTCGAACGGTTCCGCGAGAAGCCGACCGAGGAAGCGTATGTCAGCGCGGGCTTCTTCATCTTCGAGCCGGGCGCACTCGATTACATCTCGGAGAGCGACGATTGCATGCTCGAACGCGAGCCTCTCGAACGCATGGTTCGCGACGGGCAGCTGATGGCGTATCGCCACCAGGGCGAGTTCTTTCCGATGGACACGCACCGTGACCATCTCGCGCTCAACGAGCTCTGGTCGAGCGGCAAGGCGTCGTGGAAGATCTGGTGAACATGAGTTTCTGGCGTGGTCGCCAGGTGCTCGTGACCGGGGCGACCGGGCTGCTCGGCACCTCGATGCTGCGCCTCCTGCACGACGTCGGCGCGGACGTCGTCGCACTGGTTCGAGATTGGGTGCCGCAATCCGAGACCGTGAGATCGAACCTTCTCGAGCGCGTGCGCGTGGTCCGCGGAGATGTCGTCGACCAACCCTTGATCGAGCGGGTTCTCGGCGAATACGAGATCGACACGATCTTTCATCTCGCCGCCCAGACCATCGTTTCGATCGCGAATCGAAACCCGGTCGGCACGTTCGAGTCGAACATTCGCGGCACCTGGAGCGTGCTCGAGGCGGCGCGACGCAGCCCCACGGTGAAGCAAATCGTGGTCGCCTCGAGTGACAAGGCCTACGGCGAACAAGCGGTGTTGCCTTATTCGGAGGCGACGCCACTCGAGGGCCGTCACGCGTATGACGTCTCGAAGTCGTGCGCCGATCTGATCGCGCAGATGTACGCGCGGAGCTTCGGCCTACCGGTCTGCGTCACCCGGTGCGGAAACTTCTTCGGTCCCGGCGACCTCAACTGGAACCGGATCGTTCCGGGAACGTTTCGGAGCGCGATCCTGGGCCAGCGGCCGATCATCCGGTCGGACGGAAAGTTTGTTCGTGACTACATCTTCGTCGACGACGGTGCCTCGGCGTATCTGCGTACCGCGGAGGCCCTGAGCGCTGACCGATCGCTGTCTGGCGAGGCCTTCAACTTCTCGAACGAGGCGCCGCTGACCGTGCTGGATCTCGTCACTCGCGTGTTGGCCGCGGCCGGCCGCAGCGATCTGGAGCCGGAGATCCAGAACACCGCATCGAACGAGATCCGAGAGCAGTTTCTCGACGCTGGAAAGGCAAGACAACGCCTTGGCTGGAAGTCCCGCTTCACGCTCGACGAGGGGCTCGAGAAGACGCACGCGTGGTACCGCACGTTCCTCACCGAGGCTCGATGATCATCACCGCGTGTCGAGCGTGCAGCGGTGAGCTTGCCGAGATCGTCTCGCTCGGTCAGCTCCCGCTCGCGAACAACTATTTGCTGCCCGAAGCGGCGACCACACCGGAGTCGCGCTATCCGCTCGACCTGGTCCGCTGTCGCGCGTGCTCGCTCGTGCAGATCACGTACACCGTTCCGCCCGACGTGCTGTTCAAGGACTACCTCTACCTGTCCTCGTATTCGACGACGATGTTGCGGCACGCCGAGGAGCTGGTCACCCGCGTGATCGTGACACGCATGCTGGGACCGAACAGCCTCGTTGCCGAGGTCGCGAGCAACGATGGTTATCTGCTCCAGAACTACGTTCGCGCTGGAGTTCCAGTCCTTGGCATCGAGCCAGCTGCGAACGTTGCGGAGATCGCACGAGGGCGTGGCGTGCACACCGTCGAAGAGTTCTTCGATGCGGGCGTGGCGACGCGCCTGCGCGACACGCACGCGTCAGGTGCAGACGTCATCCACGCGAACAACGTTCTCGCACACGTGGCCGAACTCAACGGCTTCGTCGACGGCTTCCGCGTGTTGCTCGCCGACGACGGCGTGCTGATCTCCGAGTCGCCGTATCTCGCCGACTTCCTCAGGAAGGTCGAGTTCGACACGATCTATCACGAGCACCTTTGTTACTACTCGCTGACGGCGTTGACCCAGCTGTTCCGCCGCCACGACCTCGAGGTCGTGGATTGCGAACGGTTGTCGATCCACGGCGGGTCGCTACGGATCTTCGTCCGACACGCACGCGTCGCACGCCCGAGCGCACGAGTCACGCAGTTGCTCGACGAGGAGCGCGAATGGGGCGTCGCGGAGGCCAGACCTTATGCGCGCTTTGCGGCCGAGATCGAGCGTGTCAAACGAGAGGTCATCACGCTGATCCGGGATCTACGGAAGCAAGGCCGGCGCGTCAGTGCATACGGTGCCGCCGCGAAGGGCACGGTGATGCTCAACGTGTGCGCGCTCGGGTTAGAGGACATCGAATTCGTCTGCGACAAGAGCCCGCTCAAGCAGGGACGAGTGATGCCCGGCGTGCACGTGCCGATCGTGTCGCCGGATCATCTCGAGCACAGCGGCGTCGATTACTGCCTGCTGCTTGCCTGGAATGTCGCCGACGAGATCCGGCGCGAGCAAGCTGCGTGGGAGTCTCGCGGTGGACGCTTCATCGTGCCGAGTCCCACCGTGCAGGTGCTCGGATGATCTTTGTTTCGACTCCACTTGCGGGCGGGTTCGTGATCGAGCCGGAGTGGAGCGTCGACGAGCGCGGTGCCTTCGGACGGATCTACTGTGGGCGAGAATTCACGGCGCGCGGCATCGATCCACGCATCGCACAAGCCAGCGCCTCCAGGAACACGGAGCGGGGAACACTGCGCGGCATGCATTTTCAGCGCGCCCCGTTCGAGGAGGCGAAGACCGTGCGGGTGACCGCAGGCGCGATCTTCGATGTCATGGTCGACCTGCGCTCCGAGTCGCCGACCTACAAGCGCTGGTACGGGGTGGAGCTCTCCGCAGAGAACGGGCGAGCACTTCACGTGCCGGCGGGCTTCGCGCATGGATTTCTCACGCTCGAAGCCAGCAGCGTCGTCGAGTACATGATCAGCGTCGACTACGAGTCCTCTGCGAGCAGCGGGATCCGATGGAACGATCCGTCGATCGGGATCGAGTGGCCGTTTCAACCAACACACATGAGCGAACGTGATCGCGCTCTCCCACTCGCATGACTGCCCTTGCCGGTTGGATCGCGTGGGGCGCCTCGGGACACGCCAAGGTCCTTCGAGAATGCCTCTCCGATCGTGGAGTGCCGCTGGCTGCCGTGTTCGATAACGAGCCGAGTGTCGCTGCACCGTTTCCCGACGTTCCTCTCTTCATCGGACGCGAAGGCTTTGCGTCGTGGCGCCAGGCCCACCCGTCCACCTACGGCTTCGTCGTCGCCATCGGCGGAGCTCGAGGGCAGGTCCGCTGCGAGCTCCACACGTGGCTCGAGTCCGAAGGCCTGGTCTCGATGTCCGCGATCCATCGCACGGCCTTTGTCGCGAGCGATGCAAAGCTCGCGGCAGGCTGCCACGTGCTGGCCACCGCAGCCGTCTGCGTCGGCGTCGAGCTGGGACGACAGACGATCATCAACACGGGCGCGACCGTGGATCACGAGTGCAGTCTCGGCGACGGTGTTCACATCGGTCCCGGAGCCCACGTGGGCGGCTGCGTCGCGATCGAGGATCACGCGTTCGTCGGCATCGGCGCGAGTATCCTGCCGCGGGTCCGCATCGGCCGCGGCGCCACCATCGGAGCTGGAGCCGTGGTGACGATGGACGTTCCGGCCGGGACAACCGTGGTTGGCGTACCCGCTCGACCGATGAGGAACCCATGAAAGCACGCTCATGAACGACCGCGAGTTCGAGGAACACAATCGAGCCAAGATCGAGGAGATGGGAAAGGACGACGCTCTGCGCGAGGTGAGCCGTCAGTTTCTCCATCGCAGCGTGCAGCAAGAGTATTCGTATCACTTCCGCTGGCTCGGCCGCCCGATCATCCAGTACCCGCAGGACGTGATCGCGATGCAGGAGCTGATCTGGCAGATCAAGCCCGACGCGATCGTCGAGACCGGAATTGCACGTGGTGGCTCGCTGATCTTTTACGCGTCGATGCTTCACCTGCTGGGGCAGGACGGCATCGTCGTCGGCGTGGACATCGACGTGCGCCCGCACAATCGGGTCGACATCGAGGCGCATCCGATGGCGCGATACGTCCAGATGATCGAAGGGTCATCGATCGATCCGGATATCGTTGCCGAGGTGCGTACGCGGCTCGCTTCGCGCAAGCGCGTACTGGTGGTTCTCGACTCGATGCACACGCACGCGCACGTGCTTCGGGAGCTGGAGCTTTACTCGCCGTTCGTGACCAACGGAAGCTACCTCGTCGTGTTCGACACCTGCATCGAGCAGCTTCCGGCGGATCTGTATCCAGAGCGACCGTGGGGGCCCGGGAACAACCCCTGGACCGCGACGCAGGAGTTTCTGCGCACCACGGATCGGTTCGTCGTCGATCACGCGATCTCGGACAAGCTGCAGATCACGGTGGCACCCGACGGCTATCTCAAGTGTGTCGCGGATCAGCCATGACGCGGATCCCGGTCTCTGGTCCCTGGATCACGGAGAAAGAGATCGCGTACGTCACGGATGCTGTCACCAACGCTTGGTACGAGAACCACGCGAGCTATCACGAGCGCTTCGAGCGCGGCTTCGAGCGATATCTCGGCGTGCGGCATGCAGTGTCGCTTCCCTCGTGCACGTCGGCGCTGCATCTCGCTCTGGCGGCCCTCGGGATCGGCCCAGGCGATGAAGTCGTCGTTCCCGACGTGACCTGGATCGCGACCTCTGCACCGATTCGCTATGTGGGTGCAGAGGTCGTGTTCGCGGATATCGATCGTTCTTCGTGGTGTCTCGCAGCAGATGCCTTCGAGGCGGTCATCACGTCGAGGACGCGCGCGGTGATCGTGGTCGACCTCTACGGCAACATGCCGGACATGGCGGCCATCCGCGAGATCGCAACGCGGAGAGGAATCGCGATCATCGAAGACGCGGCGGAGGCGCACGGCTCCGAACAGCAAGGTCGAAAGGCAGGCGCGTTCGGCGACGTCGGAGTTTTTAGCTTCCACGGTTCCAAGACGATGACCACCGGCGAAGGTGGAATGCTGGTCACGGACAGGACGGATCTATTCGAGCGCGTCTCGTGCTTGCGCGATCACGGCAGAGCTCCGGGTGATCGCCACTTCTTCAATCGCGAGATCGCGTTCAAGTACAAGATGAGCAGCATGCAGGCGGCGCTCGGGCTCGCGCAGCTCGAGCGGATCGACGAGCTGATCACGCGAAAGCGCCAGATCTTCGAGTGGTATCGCGCCGGCCTCGCGGGGCTGGAGCTCCAGCTGAACAGCGAGTCCGAAGGAACGAAGAATACGTACTGGATGGTGACGGCGCTGATGCCTCGGCTTGGCGCGACGAAAGAGCGCTGGATGGAGTTGCTGTCGGAGCGCGGGATCGACTCGCGTCCGTTCTTTCATCCTCTCAGCTCGATCCCAGCGTATGCGGGCACTCCGCAGGCGATCGCGGCGGCAGCCCGCAATGTCGTCAGTTACGAGCTCGGTCCGTGGGGCATCAACTTGCCGAGTGGGCTCAACCTCGATGAAGTCACCGTGATGCGAGTGTGCGAGGCCGTCCGAGAGATCGCGGCTCAACTCGCGTGAAGCGGCGAAGCTGACGCAGCGAGATGGGCCTGCACGAAGTCCGCGAGCGCACCGGCGTCGACACTGAAGTTCCGGATCTCGCCGTTCTCGATACTGCTGTCGTCTGTGACGAACTTCGTCGGAAGTACGTCGAGGCGATCGACGCCGTACATGAAGTGAACCCGCCGTTCCTCGTCGCCCATGTACAGCTCGTTCTCTTGATAGTAGCGGGAGACCAGCGTGACTCCGGGGAGCCTGGCAAGCAACGCGAACAACAAGCCCGAGCCCACGATGGAAATGTGAAAGTGACAGCTCAGCGCCCACAACATCTTTTCGGCAGTCGGGACGCCGAGCACCGGTACGCAGGTTGTTCCCGCCAGGGCTTCGGCGATGCGCTTGATGACGTGCGTCTCGCGCGCGATCATCTTCTCGTCGACGGCGCTCGGTTTCAGCATGCGAGACCAACCAGCAAGCACCAGCGCCATGTTCGGGTAGTGCGGCTCGAGCTTGGCGACGACGGCCTTCAGTCCCTCGAGCTGGTTGCTCCAGAGGCGGTCGTTTGCGCGGATCTCGCACCAGATCACCGGAAAGCGGCCTGCCAGCTTGGCCCTGATGTCTGCTGCGGCGCCATTGCGCTCGCCTTCACGGCGCCACAACTCGACGAGTCGCGTGCCTGCTTTCTCACCGAGGTAATAGGACGAGATCTGCGGGTTAACGATCAGCGCGTTCTCGTCCAGGCAACACCGGAAGCGCTCGTCGGGAGAGAGCGTCTGGCGCACCTTGGCCGGAGGAATCTCGGGGAACAGCGCGTCGAGATGAAAGAAGCCGACCTCCCCCTTCAGCCAGAGATCGATCTTCGCGTCATTGCCGGTATCGAACAGCCATTGCAGTGCCTCGATCTCGTTGAGCACGACGTGGCCCCAGTGACCCAGGGTGTTGAGAGGCACCGTCGTCTTGCGCGGCTCGGTCGTCGTCAGATAGCGCTTGAAACGGTCTGCGTTCCGGACGGCGAGACTTCGAAATCCGCGAACAAGTGTGCCGAGCTTGAGCCGCGAAACCACGACCTCGCCGGCCGGGAAGTAGACGCCGATACGCGAGCTGCGAAACGGGCAGATGATGAGAAAAAACACCTGGCCCGCGCTCTCGAAGCGGACCAGCACGTACGCGTACCCGGCCGGCTCGCTGACGATGAACGTGTCCTTCGATCGAATCGAGTCTCCGGTGAACGGACAGATCCAACGATACTCACGGTCGGCGATCGCCTCCTTCAGATAGGCCCACACTCCGCGGTCGATCTTCCCGACGAGGGCTCCTTCATCGAGGACGATCTTCGAGGCGTCGATTCCCCTGGACTGAAAAAACGGATGTGTGGCAACGGCAGCCCGAGCGAGGACTTCTGGATCCGGTCCGAGATACGTCGGACACTCGATCGCCGCCACCACGCTGCCGAGCGCTGACTTCGGCGCATTCAACGAGCGCCACAGCATCATCAGACGCTCGGTCTCCTTCGCCTGATGACCACGCTCGCGCAACTCCACACGCGCACTGTCGAGGGTGCCCGAGCCCTGGAGGCGCAAGCCGAGCCGGATCGACTCGCAATCCCGATGCGGCTTCCAGCGGACCGTCGTGTCGTCCTGGACTGGCCAGGACGTTCTTGCGATCTGCTGCTCGCCGTTGAATTCGATTATCCACAGGCTCACCTCGACGCCTGTCGCGATGACCGACAGGGCGAGTTCGACTTCGTCGTCGGGAATACTCAGCGACGACTCGGGACGCCGCGACATCCCGAAGGCCGGCACGTGCGTGAGATACGACGCGACTTGATCCTTCTGCTCGATGACCGCAGCACCGGAGTCGGTAAAGCGCTCGCCGTCGTGATTCGCGCAAAAGTAGAAGGGGACCACCCGCATCGCACCGTCGGGCCAATCGACGACGAACGGGAAATACCGCGGTGCGGACTGGATCAGCTTTCCGTCCGTTGTCGGGGGATCCGTGACCGCGCGGCGGATCCGCGCGTAGGTCTTGCGCAGCGCCTCGAGCGGCGTGGCGCCGAGCCCCCCGGTGTTGAGCTCGCGCTGCAACGAGCCCAGGAACGCGGCGAACCCGCGCATCGCCGGCGACGCGCTCGACGGCGGTGTCGTGAAGCGTTCGAGCTCGTGCAACCGCTTGCGAAGCGACTCGAGCTCGGTGGTCTGAACACGCAGGCTCGACAGTAGCGACTCCGTGACGAGCAGCAACCGCGTCAGCTCGAGGTTCTTCCGCTTGGCATCGACAACCTCCGCTCGCACGCGCTCGCGCCATTCGTTGCGCTCGAGCCGAGCCGAGTTGGCCTCACGCTGGATCGCGAGGAACGTTGCCTCCGACTGCGCGAGCAGCGCGGCAGCGTCGGTATCGACCGCGATCGCCTCGCGATCGGTGCGCACGACGAATCGGATGTAGCCGTCGCGAATGTCGAGGTGCGTCAAGCTTCCGGTGCCGGCGATCGTGGCGATGAAGTTGCGCAGGTAGAACGTGGTCCGGCGGTCGGGGTGCAGTCCGAACGGCGTCGTTCCGATCAGCCGGCCGCCCGGCACGACCAGCCGCGCGGCGCGCAGCCACACCGCGCGCGGATCGGCGTGGTGCTCGAGGATCTCGCCGAGCACCACGGTGTCGAACGTGTCGCCGGGGAGCACGTCGAAGATGTCGGCGACGTAGACGACGTCGTGGCCGGCGCGTCCGAGCAGGATCGACACGATGCCCTGGTTACTTCCGATGTCGAGCGCGCGGCCGCGAACCTCCGAAACGAGCCAGTCGAAGCGGGCGGCGCGCTGACTGGACGTCGAAGCGAAGCCGTCTTCGCCCAAATAGAGCTCGCTGACGAGGTCGTCGCTCACGCGGCGGCGACCGTAGCATAGTGTGGACGGACTGAGCTCGACGTCACGGCTCGACGGAGCGTGACAACCTTCGAGCCTTCGAGCGTTCCAACCACCGGCACCACGCGGGCGTGAACGCCAGCGCGAAGTAGAATCCGATCACCGGCACGATCTGGAGCGTCACCCGGGTGAGGCTGCCGAAGCGACCGGCGCCGTAGTCGGCGCCGAGCGTGGTCAGGAGCACGATCACCGCGAAGAACATCGCGATCCCATAGCGAAGCGGCCGCGAGAACGGCGGGGCAGCCAGGCGCAGCGACAGCACGGCGAGTACCACGACAAGGGGCCACAGGAAGAACCCCCAGAACGAGCCCAGCCACAGACCGTGTTGCCAGATCGCGAACGAGACTCGAAACACCTCGAAGCGCGTCACGACCGCGACCGCGATCACGACCACGCACGCGATCGCGACCAACGGTGGCACCAGTGGCCGAAGCCGTCGTCCGAGAGCGGTCTCGCATACGAGAAAGGCGAGGAAGATGCCGATCACCGCCGCGGCCATGAGCCGGCTCTTGGTGGTCGTCAGGTACTCGGAGTCATCCGGCACGACCGCAGCCAGCAGCAGCAGCCACGCCGCCAGGACCAGCGTGAATCCGAGGTAGGGACCGAGCACCGCCCGGCGAGAGAGCCGGGTCTGCGACAGCATCAGAGGGAGCAGCACCGCGACGAACAGCGAGCTCTCGACTCGCGCGAAGGCGAACGCGAGGAACCCGAGAAACGCCGCCGGAAGATAGGCAGCGTCGTCGGTGAGGTCCGCCAACCAGAACAGCGCCGCGAACACGAACAGGTATCCGGCGCACGCCCAGTTGGCGTGGATGTAGACCACGTGCAGTCGAACCAGCGGAACCGCGAGCATGACGGCGAGCACGATCGCGATCGCGATCACGCGGCCGCGCGGCGGCACCGAGAGGGCAGCAAGCCCGCGGTAGAGCGTGACGGCGATCGTCGCGAACAGCGAGATCGAGAACGCGGGCGCGAGGGCGTAGAGGTGGCTCTCCCACGTCACCACGGCCAGGGAGTGCGCGACGATCTGGAACGAGCCCCACGAGTGAAGGTACGACAGCGTCTCGAGCGTCAGTTGCTGCATGTCCTGGAGCGCCTCGGCGTACTCGACGAACACGCGCGAGTCGTACGTCATCACCGAGACGTTCCAGATGCAGAACGGAAGGCACAGCGCGGTGAAGCCGATCGCCCACACGAGCAAGCGCACCACCGTAACCGCCGTCAGGCGACGCCGCCGCACGGCCACTCCGATCGACGCGACCAGCGCCAGCGCGAGCACGGTGATCACCGACCCTGCCGTGAACTGACCGAGTAGCAGCAACGGCAGCGATAGGAACACCGCGATCGCGAGGCCGACGAGAAAGCCGAGCGCCATGCACAGCGGAAGCTCGCGCTGCGGGCCCACCGCCAGGCACGCCGAGGAGCCCAGCAGCTGCAGCACGAAGAACAGAAGAAGCTGGCTCACGGACGGAGCGATTGTCGTCGAACCGGAAATCGTGTTCCAGAACCTGCCCGGCTTGATCCGAATCACGGGGGTCATTGCGGACCCCGCGGGGTCGCCAAGATGTGTGCTAATGACGATTCATGCGGTGGCTGGCCATTCTCGCGATCTTCGTCGCCGGAGCGGTGGGCTATCTGTTCTGGATGATGCGCGACGGCGTGACCGCACCACGTGATCGGATGGCCCAGGGGGCCACTGGTGACGTCGAGCGCGCTCCGGTCGTGGTCGAGCGAGGATCCGACAAGCCGGCCGCGGTCGCGCCCCCCAAGCCCGCCGCACCGCCTCCGTCCGTGGCCCTGCCAAGCGCACCGGTGAGAGTGCCCGAGCAACCCGCCGCGGGCCCGGCGTTTGATGGTGATAAGCCAGCGGACGCCAGCGAAGAAGAAGTCCCATGGACCGAGCAGGAGCGCTGGCAGAAGCTGTGGGCCGCCAACGGCCGGTACGAGAAGGGCAACTATCCGGGCGCGGTCGAGCTGTCGATGGAGATCGCGCGGCGCCATCCGCCCTGGCAAGAGGACGCGTGGAAGGTCGCGATCCAGGCCCACTGCGCGATGAGCGAGCCCGACAAGGCGAACGCGCTGTTCGCGAAGATGACCGATCAGCCGGCGATCGAAGAGATCACGAAGTCGTGCACCGCCTGGAACGTGAAGCTCCAGAAGTCGAAGTAGCGTGTCATTGAATTTCGCGCTGGTCGGTGCTGCAGGGTTTGTCGCCCCGCGGCACATGCAGGCGATCGCGGAGACCAGCAACACGCTGATCGCCGCGGTCGATCCACACGACTCGGTCGGCGTGATCGATCGCTACTTTCCCGACGCCGCGTTCTTCACCGAGGTCGAGCGCTTCGATCGCTTCCTCGAGAAGCGCCGCCGCCTCGGCGAGGCCGAGCGCGTGCACTACATCAGCATCTGCTCGCCGAATTATCTGCACGACGCGCACGTCCGGCTCGCGCTTCGCGTCGGCGCCCACGCGATCTGCGAGAAGCCGCTCGTGATCAGCCCGTGGAACCTCGATCAGCTCGCGGCGCTCGAGGCCGAGTCCGGACGGCGCGTGTATCCGGTGGTGCAGCTTCGCCGGTTGCCGCAGCTTCGCGAGCTCGCGGCGCGGCTTCACTCGGCACCGCGCACGCGGGTCGACGTCGAGCTGACGTACGTCACCGCGCGCGGCCGCTGGTACGACGTGTCGTGGAAGGGCATGCCCGAGAAATCTGGCGGCCTCGCGCTCAACATCGGCGTGCACTTCTTCGACCTGTTGATCTGGCTGTACGGCAAGCCGGTGAGCTCGCACGTCGTGCTGTCGCGCGCCGACAAGATGTCGGGCGTGTTCGAGCTCGAGCACGCGCGGGTGCGCTGGTTCCTGTCGGTCGATCGCGGAGACCTGCCGGCCGCGGCACGCGCCGACGGCAAGACGGCGTATCGCGCGCTGATCACCGATGGGCGCGAGCTCGATCTCTCCGAGGGCTCGCGCGATCTGCACACGGCGGTCTATCGCGACGTGCTCGAGGGTGGCGGGCTGTCGATCGAGGACGTGCGGCCATCCGTCGAGCTCGCGCACCGCATCAGGACGGCAGCGATCACGCAAGTCCCGGACGCGCATCCGCTCGCGAAGCGCTGACCTGCACCGCGATCAGATCGTCGTGGTTTTCTTGCGCTGGTTCCGAACCTGAAATGCTTCGAAATTCGCCTGTGCCCAACGTTCGGTCTGCGCGTTGATTTGCAAAGCCTACTACGTCCGCCGGACGGACGCCCGAGAGGCTCGCCGACGCGCACCCGCTGAGCCGTCAGATGCCGTAGAACGCGCCGATCGACGCCGCGACGTGGACCAGCTGATCGTCGACGAGGTCGGCGTGGATCGGCAGCGCGAGCACTTCCTTCGCGGCGCGCTCCGCGACCGGTAGCTCGCCTTTGCGGCCGGAGAAGCACGGCTGCAGGTGGAGCGGCGTCGGGTAGTAGACCTCGGTCTCGATGTCGCAACCGCGGAGGAACGTGGCGAGCTCGTCGCGCGCATCGGCGCGAACGACGAAGTGATGCCACACGTGATCCGAAGAATCCTCGGGCAACACGAGCGGCGTGTTGGCGAGCAGCGCGCGATATCGAAACGTGTTGGCGCGGCGCTTCGCGGTCCACATCGACACGCGCGGCCACTTGGCGCGCAAGATCGCGGCCTGCAGCGTGTCCATGCGGAGGTTTCCGCCGATCACGTGGTGCACGTACTTCGGTCGCGCGCCGTGCGAGCGAAACAGCCGGATGCGATCGGCGACCTCGGGATCGGCGGCGAGGACCATGCCCGCATCGCCAGCGGCTCCGAGGTTCTTCGTCGGGAAGAAGCTCAGCGTCGCGAGCGGGCCCTTGATGTTGCCGTACGCCTGGGCCGCATCCTCGACGACCGGGATCCCCGTGCGCACCAGCGGGGCGAGGTCGGCGCGCCGACCGTAGAGGTGCACCGGCACGATGGCCTTGGTGCGCGGCGTGATGCGGGCGAGCGCCGAGACCGGATCGAGGTTGAACGTTCGCGGATCGATATCGGCGAACACCGGCGTCGCGCCGAGCCGCGCGATGCTGCCCGCGGTCGCAAAGAACGAGAACGTCGTGGTGATGACCTCGTCGCCAGGCCCGACCCCGATCGCCCATAGCGCGGCGATCAAGGCATCGCTGCCCGATGACACCGCGATCGCGTGCGCGACGCCGTGGTCGGCTGCGACCTCGCGCTCGAACGCCGCGACATCCTCGCCCATGATGTAGCGACCCGACGCGAGCACGCGGTGAACCGCCGCATCGATGTCGTCGCGAAGCGCCGCGTACTGCGCCTGCAGGTCGGCCAGCGAAACCCTCATCCTCGCCTCGTTGTCCGGGTGTCCGGCGACGGTCGCGTCATCGACGGCGGCAGCGGCTCGGCGCGAGAGAGAGACCGCAAGGCCCCCTGTGGGCGACCGCGTCCCCACGGCGTAGAGAACACTGTAATGACGCCTGATGTAATGACGTCGTACTCCACGGCGTCATTACATGCGGGGGGAAAGGGGCTCTTGATGTTGGTCGTCGCAGCGTCGGCCCCGCTGGCAAGCGGCCGCCACGCCGGCGAGATCACAGCAGTTCCTCGAGACGGCCCGAGCGTCAGCGAGGTACGTCGACCCGATCCGCTCGTCAGCAGATGGCCAGGCGGCGTGATAACGGCAGTACCTCGACCCGGCCCGCTCGTCAGCAGATGGCCAGGCGGCGTGATCACGGCAGTGCCTCGAACCGGCTCGTGAACGGATAACCGCCGGGCGTGATCACGGCAGCTCCTCGAGATGGCCGTTCGCCGGCAGGTAGCCGCGCCCGCACGCCTCGCACTTCGCGACGACGTCGACGTTGGTCTCGAGCTGGATGCCGCAGCGGCACATCCAGCCGGCGAGGTGCGCCGGTACGCCGACGACGAGCGCGAACGCCGTCACGTCCCGTGTCACCACCGCGCCGGCGCCAACGAACGCGTAGGGACCCAGCGTCACGCCGCACACGATCGTCGCGTTCGCACCGATCGTCGCGCCCGCGCCGACATGGGTTCGTTCGTACGCGTCCTTGCGAGACACCTCGCTGCGCGGATTGCGGACGTTGGTGAACACCGCCGATGGCCCGACGAAGACATCGTCGTCGAGCACGACCCGGTCGTAGATCGACACGTTGTTCTGGATCTTCACGCGGTCGCCGATCACTGCCGTCGGGGCGACGTAGACGTTCTGGCCGAGCGTGCAGGCGGCGCCGATGCGTGCGCCAGCGCAGACGTGGGAGAAGTGCCAGATCCGCGTGCCGTCGCCGATCATCGCACCGTCATCGATCACGGCCGAAGCGTGCGCGGTCCAGGTCATTCTGGCCGCGGGCTAGCGGTGCTCTTGGGCTTGTCGAGCACGAGCTGCGGATCCGTGCGTGGCGTCGACAGCGGCTTGCCCGCCTCGGCAGGTGCGGCGTGTTGCAGATAGACCAGCTTCTTGGCCTCGCGGCGGACATGCGCCACGAGATCGAGGATCAGGCCGGTCGCGACGCACACCACCGCGGTGAGGACGAGACCCGTGCACAGGATCGCCGTCGGGAAGCGCGGCACCAGGCCGGTGTCGAGATAGGTCAACAGGACCGGGATCCCGAGGATCACCGCGAGAACCGTGAGGAGCAGCCCGATCAGCGAGAAGAACAGCAGCGGGCGCTCGTTGCGCACGAGGTTCGTGATCGTCATCAAGATTCGCGTGCCGTCGCGAAACGTGCGGAGCTTGCTCGTGGAGCCCGGCGGGCGCTCCTTGTAATTGGTGTCGACCTCGGCAACTGCCATCTTCATCTGCATCGCGTGGACCGTGAGCTCGGTCTCGATCTCGAACTCGCGCGAGAACGCGGGGAAGCTCTTCACGAACCGGCGAGAGAACACGCGGTAGCCGGAGAGCATGTCCTGGATGTTGGCGTCGAACAGCTTGCGCACGAGGCCGGTGAGGACGGCGTTGCCGAGGCGGTGTCCCGCCCGATACGCGGCGTCGTGGGTCTCGACGCGGCGGCCGACGACCATGTCGAGGTTGTCGTCGACCAGCTTGGCGACCAGCTCGGGTGCGCGCGCGGCGTCGTAGGTATCGTCGCCATCGACCATCACGTAGATGTCGGCTTCGATGTCCTGGAACATCCGGCGGACGACGTTGCCCTTGCCCTTGCGGAGCTCGCGGCGCACGACGGCGCCGGCCTTGGCAGCGACCTCGATCGTGCTGTCGGTCGAGTTGTTGTCGTAGACGTAGATCCGCGCGGCGGGCATCGACGCGCGGAAATCGGTGACGACCTTCTCGATCGCGGCGGCCTCGTTGTAGCAAGGCACGAGCACGGCGATCTCGAGGGCGCGGGACACGACGGGCAGTCTTATATCGTTCATTGGAGTGCGTCCAGCGCCGCCGGCGGCTCGTCGGGCGGCTTTGCGAGGTGCGCACGCGACGGCAGCATCGTGTCTTCTCGTACGAACGTGAATTGCCACGGCGTCGTGGGGATCGGGGCGGTGACGTCGATGGTGCGGCGGCCCTGATCGGAGTACGCGATCACGTTGCGATCGACCACCCGCGTTTCCTCGGCGGAGACGTCGAGGATCACCCCGTCGCCGGTGGCCGCCATCCAGTAGGTGCCGGCGAGGTGCTCGCGAAATCGAACGCGCATCTCGACGCCGGGGATGTCGGCGGACGCCAGAAAGCCGGGCGTGTTGAAGCCCCAGCTCGGCATCGCGTCGTTGAGCAGTGCGGTCATGCCGTCGTACGCGACGAGCAGGCCTTCGCAGATGTGCGTGCCGGGCAGGCGGTTGTAGTCGCACGTTTGCCACGCGCCTCCGCCGACCCGTGCCTCGACGGTGGCGTTGCCCGACAGGCCGGTGCCGAGCTCGAGGTGACGGACAGGACCGCTCGCCGCGCTGCAGCCCTTCGCGAGCAACACCACGATCGCGAGCGGCACGCCGATCGCGGCGAGTGTGCGACTCGAAGGTGCACGCGCACGGAGGCCGGCGACGCGACGGAGCGCGCGGATCCGGAACCGCGGCACGCGCCACACGACGATGGCCGCGATCGCCGCGAGGAGCGCCAGCCCTGCCATGCCGCGCCCTCTGCCGTCTGAGGGCAGCGTGCCGTCGACCGTGAACACGGTCTTGCCGGGCGCGACCCACGCGGAGACGACAGATAGCGTCGCGGTGGGATGTGCGCGCATCGCGTAGACCGGCTCCTCGACGCCGCTGCTCGCGTGCTGCGCGCGCCATCGCGGATAGTGGCCGGTGCCGAGCGCGACGAGAACCGGCGCTTTCGCGGTGACGTCGATCTCGATGCGATCGTCGGCGATCGCGGTGACCTTGACGTCACCCTCGCCTTTCTCGACGCGCGCGAGCTTGCCGTCCCACTCCTTGACGGTGCGGATGTGAAACGTGCCGAGGACGAATTCACTGTCGGCATCGCCGAAGGTCGGTGACCGGCCGACGCCGATGATCCAGCGGATGTTGAAGCGCGCGAGGCTGGCGGAGGTCATGTCCTCGAGGCGCTCGCGCAGCAGGAACGCTGGTTGCCACGTCAGATGAAGCGTCGGCAGCCCGGTCTCGGCGGTGAGGTGAAAGTGCTCGTGGGTGTCGAGCTCGAACATCGCGCGGCCGTAGGCATCGGGGCGCTGCTTCGCGACCTGCCCCGCGGCCCACGCCGACAGCTCGACGCGACCGAATGGATCGGGCGCGATGACCTGGGTCTCTGAATAGGCGCGCGCCGAGGCGGAGCGCCAGAACGTGGGCAGCACCCGCAGGACGATCAACGAGAACACGCCGATCAGCGCCGCGGCGATCATCCGTTGCGTGGGCTTGGCGTCACGCCAGGACGCGATCGCGGCACGCACGAAGATCGCGATGCCGTAGGCGCCGACCGCCGCGAGGAACGGGCGCGCGATCTGCGCGAGCCGCTCGGTGCCGATCCGTGCGACGCCGTGTCCGGGCGCGACATCGAACGCGAGATACGGCGCATCGCACAGGCCAACGAGCAGTACGAGTGTGATCGTCGACAGGTAGACGATCGGCGCCTTGCGCGACCATAGGCCCGCGATGATCCCGAAGTAGCCGGCGTAGGCCAGCATCGCGTAGGCGGTGATCGGCGACGGGGAAGCGAGCAGATCCTCGAGGAGACGTGCCGGCGTGCGGATCTGATTCGGGAAGTGCTGGCCGTATTCGAGAATGCGCGCTGCGAGCGGCAGCCACACCGCCGCGCCGAGTGCGACGCCGATCGAGAGATGACCGATCGCGACCAACGCGCGACGGGGCGGGACATCCGACGCGAGCAACGCGACCGCACCGAGCGCGATCGCGCTCACCGTGACGCCGAGCAAACCCGCCGGGTGCGCTGCGCACGCGACGGCGGTGCACAGCCAGATCGCGATCGAGGTGCGCAGGCGCGGCTTGCGCAACGCGCCGACCACGGCGATCACGGAGAGCGTTCCGAACAGCAGCGACATCGCGCTGTGCAGCAGCGCCCAGCGAAACAAGCCGACGCTGCCGCCGTGAGCCACCGCGCCGCTGTCGACGAGTGCGAGGGTTCCGATGACGAACGCGATCGGTTTCGGCGCGACGCGCATCGCGAGCACCGTCGTGGTGGCGGCGAGCCCGACGTGGACCAGCACCGCGACGATCATCATCGCGAGCGGCAGATCGTGCTCGAGCCCGGTGACCGCGGCGAAGTTGCCGATCACCAAATAAGCGAGCTTCGGGTAGAGCTCGAGTGGCGCGTCGCCGGTGCCAACGTCGAGATTCCACACTGGCGTGTCGAGCCCGGGCATCGACGACATGATCTTCGCGAGCACGGCGTGCTGCGGGCCCCAGTCGCCCATCTGCCAGTCGGGCGCGACGGTCAGCGTGTCCCAGAACGTCGACAGGCCGAGCGAGACGACGAGCGTGATCACGAACAACGACGTCACGTTCTCGTTCGGCGTGCGCAGCCAGTCGGGCAGCTTCGGCCACAGCCGCATCGTCGCCACGCCGAGGGCGCCGGCGAGGATCGACATGCCGACCGCGCCCGGCATGCGGGATGGAAAAGCGAGCGCCAGGATCGCGCCGCCGACGACGAGCTGCCAGCCGGGGCTTCGCAGCAGGTGGGCGACCGCCGTGCGAAGCCACTCGATCATGGGGCGCTGTCTGCTTCGGCCTTCGGTGGCACCGGATCGCGCACGTGGCGCAGATCGCGGAGCGACACCCAGGGTGACGCGAGGCCGAGGGCGCCCATGCCGACATACCAGACGACCTGCATGAGGTGCTGGATGATCGCGTAGGCGAGCACGATGCCGTGCACGCAGTTGACCTCACCGACCGCGCACTCCTCCATCACCTTCGGGCCGAGATAGAGCGAGACCCCGAGCAGCGTGAACCACTGGTACTGCCCGACGAGGCCAGGCGAGTTCGGCAAGCTGATGCCGACGCCGACGAGGCCCATCACGGCGAAGCCGCCGACCAGCGAGAGCTCGATACCGAACGCGCGAGCGAGCACCCAGACCGCGAGGCCGTTCGCGCTCCAGTAGACCAGCGTCCAGCTGCAGAACTTCACCATGTTGCCGACGTCGCGCAGCACGGCGAAGCCGCGGATCATGTCGAGCAGCTTGACCTCGATGACGCTCGCGACCTTCGGTGCGAACCGCGGCAGCAGCGACATCTTGAGGCAGAACTTCACCGTCTCGTCGGGCCGCCGCATCGCGAACACGAGGAACAGCAGCGCGACGAAGAAGATGCCGAGCGCCGCATACGCTGTCGGCATCATCCAGCCCGGTGCTTCGGGGCCGCGAATCGCGAAGAACGCGAAGAACACGAACAGCGAGATGATCAGCCCGTCGACGATGCGCTCGACCGCAACCGTACCGAGCGCCGCCGACGCGGAGATACCGCGCCGCCGCAACAGGCCCGGGCGCACGAACTCGCCGAGGCGCGCCGGCAACGCGAGGATTGCCATGAAGCCGACGCTCGAGATCGCGAGCAGCGGACCGGGCGGGATCCGGATGCCGAGTGGCGCGAGCAGATAGTTCCAGCGCAGCGAGCGGCAGAGGTGCGAGACCACCATCAAGCCGATGTACGCGGCGAGGTACGGCGCGAACTCGGCGAACGTCAGGCGCTCGAGCGCGTTGTTGATCTCGGCGCGATTGGCGGCATCGGGCCACACCAGCCACAGGCACAGCGCGAGCATCGCGAACGACAGGGCGAGGTTGATCGCGAGCTTCACGGGCTCGCCTCTACCGCGACCGGTTCGCGCGGGGACTGCATACGCGCCACGGCAGGAACCTACTCGAAGGCGGGCGGGCCCCCAAGGGCGCCCGCCGAGTGCTTCAAATCGCACGCAGGCCACGCGCTGCTTGATCCCCGTGTGCGGGGTCGTCCAGACTGCCTGGGTGCGTTCCCTGCTCGGGGTGTGGATTGCTGCGGCCGTCATCGGCTGTGGAGATAACCACCTGCCGATCGGCCAGGAGCTCCTCCACTCGCGAGACCTCGCGATCGTCGCGCACTCCGACGACGATCTCGTGTACCTGCAGCCGGATCAGCTCGAGCGCACGCGTCGCGGCGGCGCGACCATCGTCTACGTGACCGACGGCCGCGACGACGCAGATCGCCGGCACAGTGGCCTCATGTTGGCCTACTCGGCGGCGACCGGATTCGCGGATTGGCAGTGTGGCTGGATGCCGATCGCCGATCACTTCGTCGAGCACTGCCGGCTCGAGGATGCTCGCCTGTCGCTCGTGTTCCTCGGCTACCCGGAGGGCGACCCGGCCGGCACCGATCCCACGAGCATCGCGCGGCTGTGGGACGGCTCGCTGACCGTCGCGATCTCCGTCGGTGATCTGACGGCGAGCTACACGCGCGAGGATCTGATCGCAGTTCTGACCGAGCTCGTCGTGCTGACGCAGCCGAACACGGTGCGGACGCTCGATCTCGCCGGCGTGCACGGTCTCGACCATGCCGACCACGCGATCACCGGCGCCGCTGCGCTGATCGCGGTCGCGGCCGCGGAGGTCGAGCCCGGCCAGGCGCCGCCCGAGGTGATCACGTTTCGCGCCGGTGGCAACGATGCCGATCCAGCGACGTTGATCGACCCGCTGTTCGATCGCTCGGCCGGCGTGCTCGCATTTTACGATGGCTGCGTCGAGCGCACTGCTCCGTGTGGCGAGCCCGCACCTGCGATCACCGAGGAGCACGCCACCTCGCTACGGCGGCGCTATGCCACGTCGTTTCGCTTCGCGTCGGGTCAGCTGCGGGTCGCCGGTAGCGAGTCGTGCGTGGTGGCGGCGGCTGACGGCCCACTCGACATCGTGCCCTGCCCTGCCCCCGAGTCATGGAGCTTGACTCCAGATGGATTGCTCCACGTGGGCGACCGGTGCTTGGAGACGATCGCCGTCAACGGCGAGCTGCTCGCCACCAGTCGCTGCACCCCCGACGCCGTGTCGCGGTTCTTCCTCGATGACGAGGGACACATCTGGATCGGCGCGGTACCTCCGGCCGCCGCGGGCGGTGCGCTGTACTGTCTCGGCATCGTCGGAAACCGCCCGGGCGCCGCGCGGTGCGGTCCCGAGCTCGCGCCGCTGTGGGAGCTGACACCGTCGCCGATCGAACATCCTCGCCCCGCCGGCCTGCCGACCGGCCGCGCCGTGCGGCTCGCCGATGTCGACGGCGACGACCGCGCAGATCTGTGCGCCGTGATCGGCGGCAAGCTGCGCTGCTCGCCAGGTGATGGCACGGGTGGGTTCGGCCCGCTCGTCGACAAGGCCACGCTGGCGGTCGAACCGGAGTCGCTCGTGATCGGCGATGTCGACGGAGATGGCCGCGCCGATGCCTGCGGCCGCGATAGCTCCGGCCTCGCATGCGCCGTGGCGCCGAGCTTCATCGTCGAGCGTTGGTCGCCGGCGTTCGCGCGGGTCGGGCCTGCCGATGCCAGCGATCGCTCGCTCGCCGCCATCGACTCCGACAACAACGGTGCAGCCGAGATCTGCGGCGTGTCGTTCGACGGCGTGATCTGCGCGCAACACGATCTGACGCAGCTGCCGCCGGTTCGCTCGCCGTGGCCCGATCGCGCCGCGCCGCTCTGGGTCGGCGAGCTCGATGGTGATCGCCGCGCCGATTGGTGCTCGCGCACGCCGACCGGCATCGCCTGCGGTGTGGATTTATTGTCGAACGTGACCACGGATGGCGTGCCGTGGACGTACTCGCTCTCCGGGATCCTCGATCCGACGCCCGACGATGTCGTGACCAGCGGCATGGCCGACGTCGACGGCGATGGCCGCAGCGATCTATGCGGCATCTTCGATCGCGGCACCGGGCCGCAGATCGCGTGCGCGCGCAGCCAGGGCTTCGGGTTCGGCCCGCTGGCCCTGCTCGCGTCGTTGCCCGATGGCACGTACGACGCGCTGTGGCTCGGTGATCTCGACGGCGACGGCCTCGCCGACGTGTGCGTCGACGACGGCACCACGCTGTACTGCGTGCCCGCTCGCTAGCGCTTGGCGAGCTGCGCGAAGCGGTCGAGGATCGGGCCGGCGACGTTGCGATCGTCGAGCCGCGCGATGTGCCGCACGCCGGTGGGCGACGTGATGTTGAGCTCGGTGAGCTGGCCGCCGATGACGTCGAGCCCGACGAAGATCTGACCGAATTCGCGCAGCGTGGGCGCGACGGCCGCGATGATCTCGCGATCGCGCGCATCGAGCTCGGACTTCACGGCGCGACCGCCGACGTGCAGGTTGCCGCGCGATTCGGCCTCGGCCGGCACGCGCAGCACCGCGCCCATGTACTCGCCATCCGCGAGCAGGATCCGCTTGTCGCCCTGGCTCGCCTCCGGGAGGTACTTTTGCGCGATCGTCCAGCGCGTACCCGCGCCCGTCGAGGTCTCGATGATCGACGACGCGTTGATGTCGCCATCGCGCACGACGAAGATGCCGAGCCCGCCATAGCCGTCGACCGGCTTGACCACGATCGCGCCGCCGCACTCCTTCTGGAAGGCGCGGAGCTTCGCGGCATCGCGGGTCACGATCGTGGGCGGCGTCAGACTCGGGAACCGCAACACCGCGAGGTGCTCGTTGAGCTCGCGCAGCCCGCGCGGATCGTTGACGAGTAGGGTTTTGCCGCGCGCGTGCTCGAGGATCCAGGTGGCGTGAAGGAACGCGACGTCGACCGGCGGATCCTTTCGCATCAACACCATGTCGAAATCGGCGAGCGGCCGCAGCGCGGAATCACCGACGGTGAACGCCTCGGCGGGCGTGGCCGCGTCGACGACGTGCGTCGACGTCACCTCGGCGATCGCCTGATCGTGCGCGAGGCCGAGGTGCTCGATCTGGCAGGTCCAGACCTCCCAGCCTCGCGTCGCTGCCTCGAGCATCAGCGCGTACGAGGTGTCTCCGGCGAGCCCGAGCCGCTCGAGCGGATCGACGATGAACAGCAGCTTCACGTCGCGACTCTACTCCTTCTGGGTCTCGACGACGTGCGATGCGAATTTCTTCAGCACGGCACCGCAGCCACGGATCGCATCGGACTCGCTGGTGCCTTCCCACGAGTACCGCGCCGTGATCGTCACATGCCAGTCTGCCGGCGAAGGCACGAGGCGGAGGTATCGCGCGAGGTCTGCGCCGGCGCGCGGCTGATCGTGCCCGCTGCGGATGTATTCGGCCGTGAGGCGGTCACCTTCGAACGTCACATTCCACGGGTTCATCGTCTCCCGTACACCTGCGCGCTCGAACCCGCGCTCTGCGAGCCACGGGATCCATGCCTCGGGGTCGGACACTTTGAGCGACAGCCGCTGGAGCGCCCCCACTGCTTTCAAGAACGGCTTCATCTGCGAAAGCGTCGCGTGGCAGTTCGCGATCACCAACTCGCGTAGCGACGGCAGCGAGAGCTTCGCGAGGTGCTTGTGATCCTCGAACACGTACCCGACTTCGATCTTCTCGAGTCGCGGATGCGAAGGAAGCAGCCCGGCGTGTCCGTGGTCGTCGGTGGTCAGGACCCGCAGCGACGGCAACGCATCCGCGAGCGGCTGGAAGGTTTTGTCCCAGCGCCCTGGCCGGACCTCTCTCACCGTGGCCCATTCCGGGTGGCCGAGGTACGGCACGATCGACTCCGCGTGGTGTTGCAGCTGGCACTTCGCGACGAAGCCGCGGTCGAACACCAGCCCCTTGTTGGGAATCGCCATGACGAGCGGCCCGAGCCACTTCCGCATGTTCGGCTTCAGCAGCTGACTCTCGCGCCGGGTCTTCTTCGCGCGCGAGCTGCAGCGCGATGAATTCTCCGCGCGGATCACCCTGCTCTTGCAGCAGATCGGCGAGCACGCTGCGCGGCCCATCGTCGTCGGGGCTCGCGTAGACCGCGGCGAACAGCTCGGCGGCGTTCTTCGTCACGCCGTCGGAGCAGCAGGAGGTGGCTCTCCGCCACCCTCGTCGCCGCCGACCTGCACCTTGGTGGGCAGCAGGTGCTCGAGGCCGTGCTTGCGAAGCCGGTAGTAGAGCGTGGAGCGATTGATGCCGAGCGTGCGCGCGGCCGAGGCGATGTTGCCGCGCGATTTCTCGACGGCAGCGACGATCTCCTTGCGCTCGCTATCGAGCAGGCGCTCGGCGAGGCTCTTGCCGTCATCGCTCGCGGCGACCGGTGCCGGCGGAGGCAGGACGACCGGCCCCGAGCCAGTGAGCGGCGTGGGCGTGGCGCGGCGACCGAAATCGAGGTGAGGCGTGCCGAGCGGCGCGCCGCGAGCGAGGATCATCGCGCGCTCGATGATGTTCTCGAGCTCGCGCACGTTGCCCGGCCAGTTGTACTCGCGGAGCTTCGCGATCGCGTCGGTGGATGCCGGCGCCACCTGCACGCCCATCTGGCGCGCGAACTTCGCGATGAAGTGGCTGGTCAGCACCGCGAGATCTTCGAGCCGATCGCGCAGCGGCGGCAGGTTGATCGGAAACACGTTGAGCCGGTAGTAGAGATCTTCGCGGAACTCCCCGTCCTCGATCATCTTCTCGAGGTTGCGGTTGGTGGCGCTGACCATCCGAACGTCGACCTTGATCGTCTCGGTGCCACCGACGCGCTCGAACTCGCGCTCCTGCAGCGTGCGCAGCAGCTTGATCTGGACTTCCATCGGCAAGTCACCGACCTCGTCGAGGAACAGCGTGCCGCCATCGGCGAGCTCGAAGCGACCGGGACGACGACTGATGGCGCCGGTGAAGCTGCCCTTCTCGTGACCGAACAGCTCGGATTCGAGGATGCCAGGAGCCAGCGCCGCGCAGTTGACGCGCACGAACGGCTTCTCTTCGCGCGGGCTGTTGATGTGGATCGCGTGGGCAACCAGCTCCTTGCCTGTGCCCGTCTCGCCGCGCAGCAACACCGTCGACGCCGTGGGCGCGACCTGCTCGACCTTCGACAGCACTTCCTTGAGCGCTGTCGAATCGCCGATGATGTTGCCGAAATCGAACTCGCCGTGGATCTGCTGGTTCAGGTAGCCGGTGTACTCGGCAAGCTGCGCCATCAGCCGCTTGTTCTCGCGGTGCAAATGGAAGCGCTCGATCGCGTACTGCAGCACGCCGCGGACTTCTCGCGCGTCCCACGGCTTGGTGATGTAGCGATAGACCTGCCCGAGGTTGATGGCCTCGACCAGGACGTCGACGTCGGTGAACGCGGTGAGGATGATGCCGACCGTCTCGGGCTGGTTGTTCCGAACTTCTCGCAACAGCTCGACGCCGGTCATCTTCGGCATCCGCTGGTCGGTGACGACGACGGCCACTTCCTTGTCGGCCAGGATCGCCAGCGCCTCGGCGCCACTGTTGGCCGTGATGATGTCGAACGTCTTGCGGAAGTTGAACCGAAACGCGTCGAGGTTGTCCTGCTCGTCATCGACGACGAGGATGGGATAGCGCTTCAGGTCGAGCGTCATCGGTCCACCGGGGCATTTAACGCGTATCACGCCCCGGGAGGGGTTGCTACCCGTTCGCCAGTTGTTGCCCGATCGCCCGAAAGTTGGCCCGTGGTGTCGGGACCGTTAGCATTTTCGGATGCCATCTCGTCGCCGGCGTGCGGTCTGGAAACGCCCACCGCGCAAGCCGATGGCCATGACCCGTCGGGTGTCGCTGTTCGAGCGTTCCGTCTCCGTACGCCTGGCCCCGGTCGCGGTCGAGCTCATCCACGGCGCCGCGCGCATGCTGACCGAGGGAGGGCTCGCCGGTGATCGCTACACCGGGTCGACGATGCTGACCGTCGATCTCGCCCGCGCCGCCGATCGGATCAGCGATCCACCCGATGCCACCACCGCGCTGCGCGTCGCCGTGCTGTATGCGGGGGACGAACGCTGTCGCATCGAGGCACGCCGCCTCGCGGTCGACGAAGCGCGCCGCGTGGCCGGCTGCGATCTGACCGCACCGCTCGTCGATGTCGTCAGCCGTGCCCGCGGCACCGAAGTTCACCTCAGTCTCGATGTCGAAGCCCGGAGGACTGCATGATGGAGCTGTACAGCGTTCGCGATGCCTCGCGCATCCTCTCCCTTCCCGAAGCCCGCCTGCGCTACTGGATGCAGACCGGGTTCGTCGGACCGACCGTTCGCAAGGGCGGCAGGTTCTACTACACGTTCTGCGATCTCGTCGCGACCAAGTCCGCGAAGGACCTGACGACCGCGGGCATGTCGACCCAGAAGATCCGCAAGCACGTCGATGCGCTACGCAAGGCGTTGCCCGACGACACGTCGCCGATGATGAAGCTGCGGATCTGCTGCGATGGCGAGACCATCGTCGCCCTCGACGAGGATGTCGCGTTCCAGCCGATCGGCGGTCAGGTCGTGATGGCGTTCACGCTGCCGAGCTTCGGCGAGCACGTGCTCACGACGCTCGCGATGCCGCGCGTCGAGCCATCGGCTCTTCTGGAAGCGAGTGGCCCGACGCCGCGGATCGTCGAGGACAACCCGACCGACGCCAACGGCGGCATCACGGCGTACCGCTACTTCGTGGAGGCGTGCGCGGCAGAGGATCGCGGCGACTCCGAGGGTGCGGAGCACCTGTTCCGCCAGGCGATCGACCTCGAGCCGACGATGGCCGCGGCGCTGACCAACCTCGGAAATCTCATGTACCGCCAGGGCGAGATGACCGAGGCGCGGCGCTACTACGAGCGTGCGCTGGAGTGCGACCCGTCGCAGGCGGAGGC
>JACCYD010000787.1 GCA_013696695.1 Deltaproteobacteria bacterium
GGTTCGGCTCGAGCTGCTTCATGCCGAGCGAGATGCGGTTCTGCTTCACGTCGACGTCGAGCACAACGGCCTCGACCATGTCGCCCACGGCGACCATCTTCGACGGGTGCTTCACGCGGCGCGTCCAGCTCATCTCGGAGATGTGGACGAGACCTTCGATGCCCTCCTGGAGCTCGATGAAGGCGCCGTAGTCCTTGAGCGAGACCACCTTGCCGCGAACGACCGTGCCCGGCACGTACTTCTCGGCCGCGCTGGACCACGGATCTTCCGTGATCTGCTTGAGGCCGAGCGAAACGCGCTCGGTGTCGGCGTTGAACTTGAGGACCTTCACGCGAACGTGATCACCGACCTGGAACAACTCGGACGGGTGATTGACCCGGCCCCAGCTCATGTCGGTGATGTGAAGGAGACCGTCGATACCGCCGAGGTCGATGAACGCACCGTACTCGGTGAGGTTCTTGACGATACCTTCGACGATCTGGCCTTCCTTCAGGCGCTCGAGGGTCGACTCTTTGAGCGCGGCCCTTTCCTTTTCAAGAAGAACGCGTCGGGACAACACGATGTTGCCGCGCTTCTTGTTGAACTTTATTACCTTGAACTTGAAGCTCTGGTTGAGGAACGCATCGAGGTTCCGCACCGGGCGGAGGTCGACCTGCGAACCCGGAAGGAACGCCTTCACGCCGCCGCGGATCGTGACCGAGAGGCCACCCTTCACGCGCGCGGTGATGACGCCTTCGATCAGCTCGTCGCGTTCGCACGCGGCGCTGATCTCGTCCCAGACCTTGAAGCGATCAGCCTTCTCTTTCGAGAGGACGATCATTCCGACGTCGTTCTCGCGAGACTCGAGGAGCACGTCGACGACGTCTCCCGGCTTCACGCCAACGGAGCCATCGGCCAGCCGGAACTCTTCGAGGGGGACCTGGCCCTCACTCTTGTAGCCGACGTCGACGATCGCGTAATCCTTACCAACGGCGATTACGGTACCGCGGAGGATTTCACCCTCCTTGACGTTGTCTTGGCCGAAGCTCTCGGCCAGTAGCGCCGCAAAATCCTCTTCGCCGTTTTCGGTGTCCTGGAGCGACATGTTCAAGCAGATCTCCTACATGCCATCGAGCTAGATTTGCCCCCGAGGAGCGCTCGATGCAGGGTGTGGTTGGTATCGTTCGCCGCCTGTTTTGTCAACCACGCCGATGGGTTGTGGAACGAACGGATGTCGGTCTGCGGTTGGGCAGAACGCCCCGACCGGCCGGCTAGCTTCCTGCGGCGCGGATCTCGACGAGCTTCGCCAACGAATCCACAACCTCTTCGAGGGTTTGCGCCGAGCTGTCTACGAGGACGGCATCGTTCGCAGGAACCATCGGGGCGATGTCCCGACTCGCATCGCGGTGATCGCGCTCGCGGATCTCGGCCAGCACGCGAGCGGGATCGACGGGGGTGCCGGTCGCCTGGAGCTCGGCGACCCGCCGGCGGGCACGCTCGGCATCGGTGGCGGTCAGGAAGAACTTCGCGCCGGCCTGCGGGAATACCACGGTGCCGGTATCGCGACCCTCGACGACCACGCCACCACCCGCACCGAGCCGTCGCTGGAGCTCGAGAAGACCGTGGCGAACCTCGGGATGGGCCGACACGATCGAGGCGCCTTGCGAAATCTCCGGCGTGCGGATCGCCGACGAGCTGTCCTCGCCTCCGAGGTAGACGCAGTTGTTGTCACCGACGAAGTCGAACTTGATATCGAGCGCGGCCGCGATCGCACCGCACGCAGCGCCATCTTTCCAGTCGATGCCGCGCTGTTTGGCCGTCAGCGCAACTGATCGATAGATCGCGCCGGTATCGAGCAGTCGATACCCGAGCCGCCGCGCGAGGGCCTTCGCGACACTCGACTTGCCCGCGCCCGCGGGACCATCGATCGTGACGACGAGCTTCACGGGTTCCTCGCGCACGGTCGACAGAACCACGCACTCCCGACGCGCACCATCTCGGACGATCGATCGCCGATGCCGCACTTGCCGCACTTCTCGTCGGTGACCGGCCCCTGCACCTTGGCCTTGACCGACTTCGCAGCCTTGACCTTCGGCTTCGGCTTGAGCTCCGTGTCGACGCGCCGCTCGACCTCGGCGATGTCGAGGCCGCCCTTCTCGGCGAGCATCTGCATCAACACCTGGACGGTCGCCGCGAGCTCTTTGACCTCGGCGGCGATCGCGCCGACCCACTTCTCCGAGGCGCCGCTCGGCCCCGTGCTGCCGATCATCCTGAGCTGCTGATCGCGCAGCTCCTCGATGTCCCGGCGCTGCTGCCAGTCGTTGTCGAACATGAAACGGAGGATCGACATCCGGCGAGCCTACACGCGACGCCGTCCTCCTTCGATCCATCGTCGCCGTGTTTTCGGCCTTCGGGTCGACGGGCATCATGGGCGGCGCCGTTGTACATTCGAGTCCTTGGCCGAGGTCACTCCACAGCCCGGGACCGAGCGTCGCTGGCGGACGTTCGCGGACGTCGTCGCGTTCGCGCTGGGTACCAATGTCTGGATCTCGATCGTCATCCTGCCGGCGATCTTCGTCAGCGCGCTGCGGACCACCTCGCAGATCGCCGCGGCAATCCTGCCGTTCGCGGTGCTGCTCTATGGTCTGGCGCGGCGCTCCGAGACCGTGCTGCTCGGCTTGTTTCCGGCGGCGGTCCTGGTCCCGGTCGCGCTCAACGCGCAGATCGCGTCGTCGTACGTCTACGGTCCGGTCCGGTTCTCGCTGGTCGCACTCGGCGTGATCGCCTACCTGTTCGGGGTCTCGTACTTCACCACGTTCCACGAGCCTCCGGCTCCCCGATCGGTGCGTGGGTTGTCGTCGGCCGCTTCCGGCCCGGCCGAGCGCTGGCGCCGCCGCGAGCGCGTCTACGCGATGCTGGTCATCATGTCGGTGATCATCCCGACGGTGCTGATCGCGTGGGTCAACTTCGATAGCTCGATCGAGGAGTTCCTCGGTGAGATGTATCCAGGTCGCGTCGCCCTGATGACGACCGCGCTGACCGTCGGCGCGATCGTGTTGTGGCTCGGCATCTTCCACTACGCATTCCTCGGCGTGCTCCGGCCGCATCGCACAGGCGATCGCGACCTGGTTGCCAAGCTCGGCCAGGCGCGTACCGACGCCAAGGCCGGCAAGCCGCGCCCGCGGTTCTATATCGCGGTCGCGTTGGCACTCGGTGCGATGGGCACGCTGATCGTTCTTCGACATCTCAAGGGGTGAGTCATGCGCCGTTACTTCTTCGAGATCCTCGCCGTCGCCTTGATCGGTGGAAGCTTGTTCTTCTTCAAGGAGACGCTCGATTACCTCGCGCGCCGCGATTACGTCGCCGCGCTGCTGGTGATGATGATCGGTGTCGCGGTGATCTCGGTCGGCAAGGAGATGGCGCGCCTCGCCCTCGTGCAGCGCGACTGATCATGCAGCGCTTGCTCCTGATCATCGTGGTCGCGTGTGGAGGTGGCTCATCAAAGCCCACCGCCGCGCTCGGCCCACCCGCGCAGCTGGTCGCGCCGGGAGTCGATGCGAACGATGTGATCGTCGCGCACGTCAACGGCCGCCCGGTGTGGGGCTCGTGCGTCGCGGTTCAGGCTCGCCGCGCCCGGGTCACCGCGAAGCAAGCGCTCGAGCAGTGCCTCGAGTTCGAGCTGCTCGCGCAGACCGCCGAGGCCAAGCAACTCGCCACCGATCGCGACGTCATCGAAGCCACCCGCACCGCGCTGGTCGGCCGGCTCGTCGATCAGTTCGAAGCGAAGTACCCGTCGGTCGACAGCATGGCCGCGCAGATCGACGAGGTCTATCGGACGCAAGGCGCGGCGCTCTCGCGGCCCGAGCTTCGCCGGTCGACGCATCTCCTCGTCATGGTCGAGGACCCCAAGAGCAACACCAAAGCGTCTCCCGCGACGTGGGATGCAGCGCGCGCGTTCGCGACCCAAATCCACGCACAACTCGAGGCGCAGACCGGGCTGTTCGCGAGTCACATGAAGGACGCGATCAAGGGTCTCGAAGCACCGCCGCAGACCACGCTGAACGTCGAGGATCTATCACCCAACCCTCGCGAGGGCCGCCTCGTCACTGAGTATCTCGACGCGCTGTTCGCGATCCCCGAGGTCGGTCGAGTCT
>JACCYD010000380.1 GCA_013696695.1 Deltaproteobacteria bacterium
CTGAAGCGCCATCATGCGTGCGTCGGTGACGCGGATGCGGACCATGCCGTCGAACAGGCGCGTGGCGAGATCGCGATCGAGCCACGCGAGGGCGTGCTCGTCGATCGGCGTGCCGTCCTCGCGGAGCAGCTGGAACAGGCCGGTAGCCTTCTCTTGATCGGTGCCGTCGAAGTAACTCACGAGCCCATCCCGATGCCGCCGATCGCGGAGCCTTCATCGCCGCGGCCGAATCCGCTCGCCACCGCCGCCGCGAGCATGCGTCCGGCGAGCCGCGAGAACGGCAGCGATTGCAGCCACACCTTGCCGGGGCCGGTGAGCGTGGCGAAGAACAGGCCTTCACCGCCGAACAGCGCGCTCTTGAAGCCGCCGACCCACTGGATGTCGTAGTTGACCTTCGGTTCGAAGGCGACGAGACAGCCGGTGTCGAGGCGCAGCGTCTCGCCCGCCGCGAGCTCCTTCGCGACCACCGTGCCGCCGGCGTGAATGAACGCGAGGCCCTGACCTTCGAGCTTCTGCAGGATGAAGCCCTCGCCGCCGAACAAGCCGGCGCCGACCTTCTTGTTCCACGCGATGCCCACCGCGATGCCCTTGGCGGCGCACAGGAAGGAATCCTTCTGGCAGAGCAGCGTGCCGTTGTACTGCCGCAGATCGATGGGGATGATCTTTCCCGGATACGGCGCGGCGAACGCGACCTTCTGCCGGGTCTGCGCACCGTTGCCGAAGATCGTCATGAACAGGGACTCGCCGGTGAGCACGCGCTTCGCGCCGGCCATCAGCTTGCCCATGAAGCCTTGGTTCTGCGCCTGCTGGGAACCATCCCCGAAGATGGTCTCCATCTTGATGCCCGGGTCCATGTAGAAGAACGCGCCGGCCTCGGCGATCGCCGCCTCGCCCGGATCGAGGACCACCTCGACGAACTGCATCTCGTTGCCGAACACCTCGAAGTCGATCTGATCGGCGACCGGCGCTGGCCCCGGAGGTGGCGGAGGTGGCGGTGGTGCGGCGGCGCTCTGGAACGCTGCGGCAAACCCCGCGACCTGCAGGATCGGCGTCCACGCCGGGCTGGTCTGCGAGTACACGTAGGCCGTGTTGGTGACCGTGCCCGCGCGGATCTGGTCGATCACGGCCTGCGCGCCGAGGGGGCCCTGTTGCTGGCCGTTGATCCCCAGATACCAGATCGCCGGATCGCTCATGGCCCGGTCGTACTACGCGGCCAACCGTGTGACCATCGATCCATGCGCTACATCGCGCTGCTGCTCGTCGCACTCGCTTGCGGTTCGCCCGAGCTCGACTACGCGAAGGCGGTGGTCGAGGCCGAGGCCCGCGAGGATCTCGCGCGCAGCGAGCTGGCGAAGATCGAGCGCGAGCTGTCGCGGCTCGATGTCGAGATCGAAGTCGTGCGGACCAAGTCCACGACTGATGCGGAGCGCGAGAATGCGAAGGCCGCGCTCGATCTGCTCGCGAAAGAACGCAAGAAGCTCGAGGGAGCGCTCGAGACGCAGCAAGCTGCCGTGCGCGAGGCGGAGGTGGCCGCACGGAAGGTGCGGATTCAGAGCAAGCAGTAGTCGCCGAGTCGTCGTCGAGCAGCCAGTCATCGCTACGGAACGAGCTCCCAGCGGAACTCCTTCGGAGTCCCGGCCTTGGTGAACTTGATGTGCTCGGACTTTCCGTTCGCCGTGTACTTGCACGTCACGCTGCGTTGTTCGGTCACCACCATCACCTTCGCGGGACACTCGATCACGGCGTCGTGATTTTTATTCGTGGCGCGGATCTCCTTCGTGAACAGGTTGGTGTCGACGATCGCTCCCACCAGGTTGAAATCGGCTGCAGTTTCATCGACCGCCTTGCCTGCGATCGTCAACGTGGCGCCCGTCGAGTCCACGGCGGTGCACTCGAACGCTTGACCGGGCTCGGTCGGGATCGTCGGCGGGCAGCTGACGCTCTTGGTCTCGATGCCGCCGTCGGTGAGCATCTTCCGGACCATCGACTCGGCGGCTTCACCCTTGATGGCCACGGTCTTCCTGCACGCGACCAACAACAACAGCAGCGCGAGGTTCCTCATGTTCCGAACATACAACGACCACTTGGTCGGCGTGCGGATCAAGCGTTCGTTGAAACTCCTCCACCGAAACGTCGACGTGCTCGACGACGCGGCCGTAGAGCATCGCCGCCGGCACGTTCGCACCGCGTTCCTGCTGCGTCTCGAGGGCGATCGCGTAGATCTTCCAGTCACGCGCCGCGAGCGGGCTCGTGCTCTTTTCCAGCCCACCAGGCGGTGAACGTCCTCGACGGTGAGCGATGACGTTCGAGCGAAATCGGCCGTAGTCAGCGGCCGACGAGCGCTATCGCCCTCTGCCGTGGCCCGACGAGCATGAGCCTCGCGGGGGCGCCGAGCACGGACACGTGCATGACAGACCTGATCCATCCGCACCCTCCATCCGCGCCATGTATATACCGTATATACCGTATATACGTCGTCGTTGTGGGGACCCCACAGCGATGCGAGCGAGCTCGAGGGCGACATCGAGTAGTGCCAGACGTTGGCCGCGGGCAACTCGGTCCCGTCGGCCCGCTTGCTTCTCGGCCACCTGCTCGTCGGGCGAGAGCGCTACGCCGATGCGATCGCCGCGTTCGATCGGGTCTCCGGCGATCTCCTTCACGACGCCGCGCTCGGCAAGGCCCGCGCGTTATCCGCGCTTGGCCGCGGGGAGGAAGCGCTGCGGCTCCTCGATCGCGTTTGTGCCGAGAAGCCGGAGCTCACCGAAGCAGTCGTCGTGCGCGCGAAGGTTCGTGGCGATGCTGCGCGTCAGTACACGATCTTGAGCAAGATCGACTGGAGCACGCCGCCGATCCCCTCCGCGACGATCGCACCGACGGCGACCGTGGTGAGCGTGGTCTCGCCGACCTTGAGCCAGCGGCCGAGCACGATCCACAGCAGGAAGCCGCCGATGAAGAACGAGATGCCGAGCGACACCGACAGCACCATGCCGAGACCGATACCGATGCCATCCGGGATGTACGGCTTGATGCGCGGGATGTGCTCGATCAACGTGTAGACGACGCCGACCGCGGCGCCGATCAGGAGCCAGGTCAGCGCGATCTCGGGCACGGAGTCGATGCCGCCCTCGAACACCTTCGCGCTCTCGGCCCAGATCTTCGCGACCGGGGCGGGGTGCGCCGACACGCCTTCGGCGGGCTGGAGGACGAGCGGCTTGTCCTCGTGGATCATCTGGAATGCGTACGCCGAGATCACCGCGCACGGGATGATGGTCGTGAACTGGGTCCAGAACTGCCAGCGCGACGGCACCCTGAACGCGCGGCCGTACACCATGTCCGCGGTGAGCAGCGAGGCTTGCGCGCCCGAGCCCGCGACGAAGCCGGCGCCGGTGAGGTTGGTGGCGACCTGCGAGCCGCCCATCGCCGAGGTCACGCCCTGGAGCAGCACGCCCATCACGCGCGCCGGGTTGAAGGCGGTCTGCGCGGCGGCACGGGTCGCGATGATGTTCTGCAGCAAGCCCGCGACCAAGATCAGCACGCAGCTCATCGCGATCGGGATCGCGAATCGCCAGCCGAGCACGACGATGCAGGACACGAACGCGACCAGCGCGAAGATCGCCATCGCGCGACCGCCCAGCACGGGGTCGTCGTCGTCGGCCTTCGCACCGAGGGACAGGATCGATTTGAACGCGCCGGCGATCGTTCGCCAGTTGATGATCATCACGGTGACGCCCGACGCCACCAGGAAGCCGAGGCCGGGCCAGTAGTACTTGTGTGGCGTCGCCTGCAGCGAGTTGCCGTCCACCACCGGGATGTGCGGCGCGAGGACCATCAGGACGATCGCGCCGGTCAAGAATCCGACGCAGGTGCGCATGCCCATCAGATACGAGCCGCCGATCGCGAACGGCGACCACGCAATCGCGCCGCCGACCCCGGCGATCAGCGGCAAGTGGGTCTCGCCGGGGACGATGCCGAAGCCGTCGGTGTTGAGGATCACGTAGGTCGCGCAGATCAGGAACGTGACGGCGAGGATCATCGGCTGGCGCGGATCGCCGTGTTCGACGAGCGCGCGGATCACGCTCTCGACGGCGCGCGAGCCCGGCCACGGCAATTTGTCGCGAAGGATCAAGATATGGCGCAGGGGGATCGCCATCACCAACCCGACCATGCTCGAGACGATGCCGAACAGCGCCATGTCGAGGATGTCGTACGGCACGCCGGTCATCGCCTTGGCGGCGTAAAAGTTCGAGATGAAGCCGAGCGAGCCGCCGGCGGAGCCCATCGTCGCGACGATGACCATCTCCGTCGTCGTGATCTTCGTGCGCGACATGAAGAAGATCGCGAAGAAGAACAGCGCGGCGATCGTCGGACCCTCTTCGATCACGCCGAACGACAGCGTCAGATACGAGTTCATCGCGCAGAGCACGACGGACAGGATCATCCCGGCGACCACGGACCGTACCGTGATGGGAGGCACCGAGATCACGGCGGGCCCCGTGATGGGAGGCACCGAGATCACGGGGGGCGCCGTGACGGGAGGCACCGAGGGCGTGGGCTGCATTCGGTCGCTTATATCGGCGTCTGATCGAGAATGGTAGGCTCGCGTGCGTGGAGCGTAAGGGTCCAGAGCGGGGGGCGCCGGCTGAGGTGAAGCCCGCCGGGCTCGACCAGCCAATGGCTCCGCCGAAGATGGCCGACGGCACGCTCGAGCCGGTGGTCGCCGCGGCGAGCGTCGCGTTCGACAACACGGTGGCGCCCTCCCTCGACGAGACGGTGCCCCCGCGGCGCGCAGAGCTGAACCTCGATAGTGCGGCCGCGGCCGTCCGGGTCGGGCTCGAGGCGACGATGGCTGCCGCTCCGGCGCGCGACACGTCGTTCGACAACACCATGGCGGCGGAGGTCGCGCTTCAGAACACCGTCGCCGGCGGCCCGTCGGTGGCACGCAAGACGGTCGCGGAGGATCCGACACTGGCCGGCGGGCCGAGCCAGGTTCGCCCGAGCAGGTCGCGG
>JACCYD010000381.1 GCA_013696695.1 Deltaproteobacteria bacterium
ATGAAGCGCCAACGCGAACGCGGTACTGCAATCCTGATCACGATCATCGTGATCGTCGCCTTGCTCGGCGGTGGCGCCGTGCTGGTCGGCATGCAGATCGGGTCGACGCGGTCGACCGAGGTCGCACGCAGCAACATGACCGCGCTGTACTGCGCCGAGGCGGGCCTCAACGCAGCGCGTAAGCCGGTCCTCGACGCCTACACCCCCGATGGCACCTGGGGCAACGCGCTCGGCACCGGCACGCAACCGACCTACGTCAACAACGTCGCGATCGATCACGACCTCGACCCCCTCGACAGCCTGACCACCGACGACTTCCAGATCACGCTGGTCGACAACGACGACGAGATCGGGTTCACCGCCACCCCATTGATCGATAACGATCTCCAGATCTACGTGGTGTCGACGTGCCTCAAGTTCCCCGAGAACAAGAAGCAGGTCAAAGAGCTGATCAAGTTCAAGGTCGCCCAGCAGTACTACAACGCTCAGGCCGGCGGCATCGGTGGCAATAACAACGCCAACCCGAATCCGTAGGCGGCCCGGCGAGCTCGATGTGGGCAACTATCGGCGTCTAAGAGAGCGACCGACCGACGAGAACCACCATGATTTCCTGATCCCAACGGCGGCGATCCAGGTAACATGGAGGTCATGTGGGACCGCTTACTTCGCCGAGCGTTGCTGGCTTCTAGCGTCGGGTTGATCGCGATCGCGACACCGCGTTCTGTCGATGCCGCGTCATGCGTTCCGGGGTTCGACTACGGCGCGTTCGCGAAGCAATGCGATCTGACCTTTGGCGGCGGGGCGGTCACCGATAGCTACAACTCCGCGCTCGGTACCTATGCGACGACGGTGACCAACACCGGCGGTAACATCGGCACCAACGGCACGAGCAACTCGTGCGTCAAGCTCAACGGCTCGAGCACCGACATCAACGGCAACATCGACATCGGTCCCGGTGGCAATACCAGCACGACGATCCAGACCACCGGTGGCGCGACTTTCGATTCCGCGACGGTGCTGACGACTCCGCTCAGCCTGCCGTCGGTCATCATCCCGGTCGTCGGCACGCCCCAGGGTCCCCGGTCGTTCAACTCGAACGCGTCGCTCGCTCCGAACCAGACCTATGGCGACGTCTCGGTGACCGCTGGCGCGACGCTCACGCTGTCGAGCGGCGAGTACGTGATGAACTCGCTCAAGCTCACCGGTAACTCGATCCTCAACCTCAACATCACGACCGGCCCCGTCACGATCTACATCGTGGCCGACCTCGACATCGCCGGTGGCACCGTCACCAACTCGTCGAACCAGTCGACCAATCTAATTTTCATGGTCGGCCCCGGGTGTGCGACCGTGAAGCTCAGCGGCGGTGCGCAATCCTCGTTCGCGTGCTACGCGCCAGACTCCGACATCACGATCTCCGGTGGTGGCGAGATCTTCGGCGCCGTCATCGGCAAGACGGTGAAGGATGTCGGTGGCTCGCTGATCCACTACGACAAGGCGCTCGCGACCATTCCGGCCGGGCAGTTCGCCTGTACCGCCAATGAAGTGTCACGTGCCTCGCCGGTCGTGGCAGTCGTCGAAGGCAACGCCAACCCGTCGATCGTGCAGGGCACGTTCGAGACCCCGACGGTGGCGCAACCGACGTTCTCGTCAGTCGCCCAGCTCGCGACCTGGAGCTTCCCGTACCTCAAGGGCCACATGCGTGCCCGTGTCGCGTCCACCGTGACCGCGGCCTCGTTCACCACCGGCACCGTGCTGTTCGATGCCGGTGCGACCGGCAACATCCCCACCGCCGTCAACGGTGGCTGTGCGACGCCGAACACCAGCTGCCGCTACGTGTTCACCAACACCAACACGCCCAACGGCCTGACCGCCACACCGACCATCAAGCAGCTCAACGACGGCAACGCCAGCGCGATCGGCGCGATCATGACCACCGCGCTCTCTGGCTTCGCGGCCACCGAGTGGACGACCATCGTCCGTGCCGTACTGGGCGGCAAGCTCGGCGGCGTCGACCGCTCGACGGTCGCCCTGATCGAAGCAGGATCGGTCGTCGGCACCGGCCGATCGAAGATCGCGTACTTCGGTGCGACCGACGGCATGCTCCACGCGGTCTGCGCGAGCACCGGCACCGCGCACTGCCCGATCGGCTCGCTCGGCAAGGAGCTGTGGGCGTTCATGCCGCGCGTCCAGCTGCCGCTCGTTCCCGGCAACACCACCCGCGTCGACGGCTCGGTGCGCGTCCTCGACGTGTTCGGCAACTTCCCCGGCTCGGTCTCGGGCTCGCCCATCACCGCACCGTCGCCCGCCAGTGGCCGCCGCGCGTTCCGCACCGTCCTGATCTTCCACACCGGCTTCAGCATCGGCACCAAGGACGCGGCCTACGCACTCGACGTCACCGATCCGGGTGCTCCGGTCGTGCTGTGGGAGTACGCCACGCCCACCACGGCGGCTGCGCTCGACTTCGGCACGGCGATGACTGTCGGTGCCGGTCCCACGCTGATCGGTGGCCAGACCAAGAACCTCGCCGTGATCGAGACCAACAACGCGGGCACGACGTCGACGTCGACGAACGGTGTGGTCGCGACCGCGCTCGACATCGACACCGGCGCGCTGGTCTGGCAGTTCACGCACAGCTATCCCTCGCCGCCGCGTGGGGTCGCCGCCGACGCGATGCCGCTGCCGCCGCAGAGCGTTCCGGGCGGTGCCGTCCCGGTGGACATCAACAACGCCGGGCTCGGTCTGGTCACACACTACGTGTTTGGCGACCTCTACGGCAGCGTGTGGCGCCTCGACGCCACCACCGGCAAGCCACCCACCAGCGGCAGCGGGTTCTCGTGCACGCACAACGACAGCACGGGTGACACCGCGCTGGCGAACTGCGTCCCGATCTTCAGCTTCGGCGCCAACAAGAAGCCGATCGGCTCACCGCCCGCGGTGTTCGCACGCTCGGCCGGTGGCGAGCAGTTCGTCGGTTTCGCGTCGGGTGGTTACGTCGACCCGGTGGCGACGATCTGGTCGACCACGAACCAGAAGCTGATCGCGCTCAAGCTCAGCCCGTCGACGCTGCCGGAGACCGATGCGACGGCTCCTTGTATCGCCACGACCTGCAACCTGCTCGTCAACGTGACGTTCGCCAACGCGACCGATAAATCGTTCTCGGCGGCGTTGATCGTCGGCACCAAGCTGCTGGTCACCGCGGACAACACCGACGTCAACCTGCAGACCTACGGCACCGGATCGACCGCCACGGGCAGCGTGTACAGCGCCGACATCGGCGGGGGAGCCGTCAGCGGCTCGCTGGCGGTGACCTCCACTGCGCAACGCGGTGCCGGTCAGGTCGGCTTCGACGCGGTCGGTGGGCGGGCGTATACGAGCACCAGCGAGAGCCTGGTCGCCACCACGGCGGGCGGCGTGTCGGTCGATCCGTCGACCTCGCGGAAGCTGAACCGCAAGCTCTGGCTGCGCTCGACGCTCTGACCCCTCACGTGGGCGTTTCGCGCCTGGCCGCCTTGGCTGGGCCGGATGAGTGCGCAAGACTCGCCCCCCATGCGAGTCGTGTTGCTGTTCGCCGCGTTGTTCCTTCTCGCGGCGTGCCCGCCCAAGCTCCCGAAGTACGACTATGGCGCGGAGCCTGATCCGCGCAACAAGGAGCTCGTCCTCGGCGTCGGGGACACGATCTCCGTCAACGTGTGGGAGAACCGCGACCTCAACACCGAGGCCACGATTCGCCCGGATGGCACGATCACGATGCCGCTCGTCGGTGACCTCAAGGCGGCCGGCGAGACGCCGAGCACCCTCAAGGTGCAGATCAAGAAGCGCCTCGGCGACTTCCTCAAGATCGTCGCCGGCACCGATCCGGTCACGATCGCGGTCCGGCAGTGGCGTAGCTATCGCTTCACGATCCAGGGCGAGGTCGTGCGCCAGGGCGTGTTCACCTCCGACCACTTCGTGACGGTTGCCGATGCGATCGCGATGGCAGGCGGGATGTCGCGGTTCGCCAAGCGCGGCGAGATCAGGTTGTTCCGGCCCGATGCGAAGACCAAGCAGACCAAGGTGATCCCGCTCGATTACGACATGCTCGCGTCGGGCAAGCGGCTCGACATGAACATCTGGGTCCTGCCCGACGACGTCATTTACGTGCCTTGAGCAACCGGATCCGGTAGCCCAGCCCGTAGCGCGATTCGATCAGGTCGCCGAGCCCGGCCTTGATGAAGGCCCGCCGCACGCGCCGGATCAGCTGGCGCACGTGCGCATCGCGCGGCAGCGGCACCTCGAGCGAGATCTTGCCGAGCAGCTCGGGAACCGACACGAAGCCGCGCAGGTCCGGCGGATCCTTCTCGGTCTCGGCCTCCATCCGATCGGTGAGCACCACGACGAGCTCGAGCTGCGCGAGCGTCAGCTGGATCTGCTTGCCGTCGATCTGGACGATGCCGCCACCACCACCGGTCGGTTCGTGGAGCTGGAACTCGCTCCAGCTCTCGACCAACGGATCCTCGATGGGAAGCTCGAGCGTCGCGGCACCGGTGCCCGGGCGGACGGTGTCGCTATCGACGATGATGTTGACCGGGATATCCTCGACGTGATCGAGGAAGTAGAACGCCACCTGTCCGAAGCGCAGCCGATCGGCGGCGTGGATGGTCGTCGTCGCGTCGATGCGTGCATCCTCGACGAACGTGCCGTTGGACGAGCCGACGTCGGTGACGGACCACACGCCTCGATCGAGCACGAGCTTGGCGTGGACGCGCGACACCGAGGGTGCGTGAATCGCGATGCCGCTGCCCTCGCCGAGATCGCGACCGATCGTGGACTCGGGATCGAGCAAGTGCACGCGCCCCCACAGATCCACCAGCGCGGCGCGTGTCGGATCAGCGACGCGGCCGGCGACTTGTTCCGGAGCGAGGACGAGCGCCTCCGTCAGGTCCGCTCGGCACTCGCTGCACAAGACGCCCGCGCTCGAGGGAGCAAATAGACACACGGGACATCGCACGGGGCCGTTCGCCATCGTTGCACCCGCGCCACGGTCAGGACCATGACCGTCGGGTCACGCTACCCCACCCGTACACCTGACTACCGGCCGGGAATCCACACGGCCGCGCCGTCGACGATCTTGGCGACCAGAACCGGTGCGGCATCGTACGGACCGTCGAGCCTGGCGCGATACAACGCGAGCGGACCGCTAGGAAGCGCGACCGGTACGTCGTCGGCGACCGGGCCACTATCCAATTCGTCGTCGGTGGGCGGGGGCGCGGGCTTCGCGGGCTTCGCGGGCTTCGCGGTCCTGGCCGGCGCCTTGGCTGAGATATCGCGATTGCCGAGGACGAGCGCGTACGACCCATCCGGCGCGATCGACACGGCCGTGAACCCCTTCCAGCACTTGTACTGGCCACCACCCGTGCGCATCAGACACGCCGCCGGGCCGTCCTGGACGAGCACGTACTCGCTATCCTGCGACCACTCGAGGGGCACTCCATTGCGAATGCCCTTGCGCCGTGCGCCCTGGCCGTCGAGCGCGAACGTCACGAGGGTGTCGACCGGGTCCGTCCTGGTGCGACCCTCGAACGTCGGCTCCTTGTAGACACCGACGGCGCGGCTGCCATCGGGGCTCGGCAGGAACGCGCGCAGGGGTGGCTCGGGCGCGAGCTTAGTCTTCTTGCGCGGATCGGCGAGCGCGATCGACCACACGCCGGTGGCATCGGAATAGGCGACGCGCCGGGTGAGCCCGACGTTGAAGATCCGTGCACCGGTCGCGGGCACGTCGAGGGGGATCAGTTTTCCCGTCGAGAAATTCACCACCAGCGCCTTGTCGCCGGGCGCGGTGCTACGGCACAGCACGCACGAGCCATCGGGCGGCAACTGCGCCGGGCCTTCGCCGCACGGCAGCTGGACGAGCGATTTTTTCGATCCGTCGAGCGGCATCCACCACCACTTGCCGTTGAGATCGGCGAGCAGCACGGTGCCCTTCGCGTCGGTACGCAACGCGCGAACGACGGCCTTGCTGGGGAGTGCGACGAGCTCGACCTCGCCCTTGCCCTTGCTGTCGGACTTGTAGAGCTTGTCGCCGCGCGCGTAGATCACGCTCGCGCGATCGAGCTCTTTGTCGTCTGAATATGCCGTCGAGCTGGTGAGCAGCCCGAGCCCGAGCCCGACACGAACCGCGAGGATCGAGCGCGACCTGCCAGCGTCGATGTCCTGTGTCAGCACTCTCGATCGTCGTCGTCTCCACTCAGATCGAGACGTCTTCGCCTGCGAGCTATCCACGACACAGGACGTAGCACGCTGAGGCGCCGGATTCAGGCTCGGGCTCGGGCTTGGGCTCGGGCTCGGGCTCGGGCTCGGCAAGAGTCGCAGCGAACGCGCTCTTGCGAGCCGCATCACACCACCAGCTTGGCCGCTCGTTGCGCGGCGTCGAGCGACGTCACGAAGCGGCCCTTGCCCGAGATCTCGAGCAGCGTCACCGGCCCGAAC
>JACCYD010000862.1 GCA_013696695.1 Deltaproteobacteria bacterium
GTCGTGGCCCGAGATGGTCGACAACGTGATCCCGTTCATCAAGGGCGAGGAAGAGAAGAGCGAGCAAGAGCCGCTCAAGATCTGGGGCACCATTAAGAACGGTCAGATCGAGAAGGCCTCCGCACCCGCGATCACCGCGCAGTGTCTGCGTGTGCCGGTCTCCGATGGGCACATGGCCGCCGTGTTCGTGGCGTTCGAGCGCAAGCCGTCCAAGGAGCAGATCCTGGCGGCGTGGAAGGAGTACGCCGGTCGCCCGCAGCAGCTGAAATTGCCGAGCGCGCCGACGCCATTCCTCACGTACTTCGAGGAGGAAAATCGTCCTCAAACGAGAGTCGATCGAGACCTCGGCAATGGTCAGGCCGTTTCGATTGGCCGATTGCGTGCAGACGCGGTGTTCGACTGGCGCTTCGTTGCGCTCTCTCACAACACGGTTCGAGGGGCAGCAGGCGGTGCGGTGTTGACTGCGGAGCTGCTGAAGGCCGACGGGTATCTCTCGACGAAATCGTAGGCCAGCGTCCGGTTTTCACGCGTGGCGATCGCATCAAACATATTGCATGGTTGCCCACACGCTTCGTCGCGCATGAAACCTGGGGCGACTACGCACACCTAGATCTATCGAGCCCGGACACTCTGCCCTTGTGCGCACTCCGAATTGTGCGAGACGGTAGCCGGTGATGCCGAAGTCAGGCGACTCAGAGAGGCGGCGTAGTGGGCGGAAGGCCGCTATGCCGCAGATCGAAGCGGCGCCCCCCAGTAAACCGGTGAAGCTGGCGAGGGGAACGCGCGATGTCGATCCGGCCTCGATCCAACAGGCCCGCCTGCCGGTCGAGGGGCATCCCGAGGCGCATTTGGAAGAGCATTCTGAAGAGCTTTTGGAAGAGCATTCAGAGGAGCCCCCCGAGGAACATTCCGAAGAGCAGGTCAGCGCGTCCGACGCGGTGGTCAACGCGCGCATGCTCGAGATCGGCCAGCGCTGTTTCCACATCCCCTCGTTCCGGCCCGGCCAGGCACTCGCGATCCGCAACGTGATCGCCGGCATCGACACGCTCGCGATCATGCCCACCGGGGCCGGCAAGTCGCTGTGCTACCAGCTTCCGGCACAGGAGATCGATGGCATCACGCTGGTGGTGTCGCCGCTGATCGCGCTGATGAAGGATCAGTACGACAAGCTCGATTCGCTGCACCTCGATGTGCTGCGCCTCGACTCGACGTTGTCACCACGTGACGAGCAAGCCGCGCTGTCGCGGCTCTCCGAGAACCGGCCGTGCATCGCCTACGTCACCCCGGAGCGCCTCGGCGAGCCGCGGTTCCGCGAGCGCCTCGCATCGGTGCGCGTCGGGTTGTTCGTGGTCGACGAGGCGCACTGCATCTCGCAATGGGGCCACGATTTCCGTCCCGCGTATCTCGGCCTCGGCGAAGCGGTGCGTGCACTCGGCAAGCCGCCGGTCCTCGCGCTGACCGCGACGGCCCCGCCGAAGGTCAAGGACGACATCCTCGCGCAGCTCCAGATCCCCGATGCCTCTGTGATCGACATCGGCCTCGACCGGCCGAACCTGCGCTACCACGTCATCAAGGCGTCGAGCGAGCGCAAGAAGCAGGCGATGCTGATGCGCCTGATCGAGAAGCAGAAGGGCTGCGGCATCATCTACGCGGCCACCGTGAAGACGGTCGACGCGCTCGCCGACTACTTGTGGACGCAAGGCATCGAGTGCGGTCGCTACCACGGCCGCATGCGCGCCAAGGATCGCGAACGCATGCAGACCGGCTTCATGGAGCGCGGCGAGCCCCGCTTGATGGTCGCCACGAATGCGTTCGGCCTCGGCGTCGACAAGCAAGACCTCCGGTTCGTCATCCACTACAACTTCCCGGGCTCGCTCGAGAGCTACTACCAGGAAGCCGGGCGCGCCGGCCGCGACGGCAGCCCCGCTGATTGCGTGCTGCTCTATCAACCCGAGGACAAGCGAATCCAGAGCTTCTTCCTCGGCGGTCGTTATCCGACGCCGGAGCAAACGCGCGCCGTCGCGGAGGCGCTGGTCCACGTCACCGGCGGCAAGATCGCGAATCCGCCCGTCGACGGCGAAGCAGCCGGTCCCGACGACGTGTTCGTCGCCGTCAAGGACATCGCCGAACGCGCCGACGCACCGGCGAAGAAGGCGCGCGTGGTGCTGTCGTTTCTCAAGGAGGTCGGTTTCGCGGCCGAGGCGCCCGGCGCGCGCTTCGCACCACTCGCCATCGATCCGCCGAGCATCGAGAACCTCGCGCGTGCCGCGAGCCGCTACGAGCAGAAGCGCCAGCAGGATCGCGCGCGCCTCGCCTCGATGCTGCGCTACGCGCAATCGCATCTCTGTCGCACGCGCCTGCTCGTCACCTACTTCGGTTATCTCGACGCGCCGTCGTGCGGAACTTGCGACAACTGCCAGCGCTCGTCAGCAGGTCGCGCCGCGCGTGGTTCGATCGACGGCGTCAACGTCGCCGAGACGTTGGCCGCTCGTCGCGGTGGTGATCCGGACACGCGCCGCGCGTTGCTCGAGGAAGCGCTGCGCCGCAACCGCGGAGCGGGCCGCGGGCGCGCCCTCAAGATCGAGCGCGTCAAGCGTCCGGTGTTCGGCCCGCTCGAGAAGGGCGACCTCGTGCGCCACGCGACGTGGGGCGACGGGGAGGTCGTGCGCGTCGTCGGCGACAGCGTCTACACGTTCTTCCCGACGCACGGCGAGAAGCTGCTGAAGACCAGCTTCCTCGAGAAGCTCGACGCGTAGGCACGACGTGGGCGTCACATGCGCCCTGTTGACCTGACGCGTCATCAGATCCGAGTTGGAAGCTCCTTCCAGTTGCCGCAACCACGGTCCGGGCG
>JACCYD010000384.1 GCA_013696695.1 Deltaproteobacteria bacterium
TCGATGCCGGGCACCTGATGACGCTGCGCGCGGCGTATCTCAAGGAATCCGGCCAGTCGTTCTCGCAGGCGGCCGCGATGGCGAAGCTGTTCGCCACCGAGCACGCCTGGAAGATCTGCGACATCGCACTGCAAGTGCACGGTGGCTACGGCTACGTGCGCGACTTCCCCGTCGAGCGCGCGTTGCGCGACGTTCGCGTCACGCGGATCTACGAGGGCACGAGCGAGATCCAGCGCATCGTGATCGCGCGCGGGCTGCTCCGCGCGCAGAGCTGAACGGGTACGCGGCTCGCGGACCGACGAACAACTCAGCGCTTCGTCGGCTTCGGCTTCGTCGGCTTGGCCGCTAGTTTGGTCGCCTTGGTCTTCGGCTTCGCGGCGGGTTTGGACTTCGGCTTCGCGCTTGCCGCTTGCGGCGTGCTCGATCCGCCGCCGCTGCGCGCTGCGAGCGCGGCCTCGACCTGCGCGGCGTAGGCCTTGGTCTTGCCGAATTCCTTCAGCACGCCGACCGCCTTCGGCGAGGCGAGGATCCCGAGTTGCTCGATCGTGCGTTCCTTGTGACCCTTCCAGATCTTCTTCACGGCCTTGGGCGTCAGCGCGTCGATCATGCCGTCGCCGGCGAGCACGACATGGTGAGCGTCCCAGCCGACGACGCTCTCGGTGGCAACCTGGCGGATCAGCGCCGGGTCCTCGCAGAAGTGCACGCAGTACAGCCGGAGCTTGCGGCCGCTGGTTTCGAGTGCGGCGCGGCCGCCCGTCACGTACGAGAGAAAGTCGCGCGTGTACTTCTCGCCCGCGCCCGCGTGCTTGGCGACCAGCGCGGACACCCGCGCTTCTGCAGCCGCGCGCCTTGCCTGGGGCAGCCGGCGGATCACGAAGCCGATCGCGTAGCCGAACGCGTTGCGCGTGCCGAACTGCGCCTCGAGGTCCTTCATCGTCTCGAATTCGCCGAGCACCGCGTCGACGACGGCCGCGCTGCCGATCATCGCCTCGATCAAGAACAGCGCGTGCTCCGAGTGAAAGTCGTAGCGATCGTAGTGCTTCGGGCCCAGGCAGCTCGCGATCAGCTTCCGGCCCTCGGCCTCGTCGATGGGTCCGATGTCGACCGCCGCCGCGTGCGTCTTCACGTGCGACGTGTTTTCGATCCGGGAGGTCGCGTAGCCGCGCACGTACGCCCGCGCGACCGCCGCCGGCCAGTCGACGAAGTAGTGTTTCGGATCGAGCTCCTCGAGAGCCTTGATCGCCCAGCCCTGGGCGTCGGCCTCGTGCGGGTGGGGCGTGATCAATCGCCGCAAGTGCGGATATCCGCGCGCCAACAGCTCGTCGTATTCAGGTGTCGTCGCCAATCCCATCGAGGCGAACGTAGCGCGGCGGCCCCCGTGCGTTTAGATTCGACCCGGCCATTATGTCCGACCGCAAGCTCCGCATCCTCGTCGCCAAACCAGGTCTCGACGGCCACGATCGTGGCGCCAAGGTGGTCGCGCGTGCGCTCGCCGACGCCGGCTACGAGGTGGTCTACACCGGACTGCACCAGACGCCGGAGATGATCGCCGCGGCCGCCGTGCAGGAGGCCGTCGATGCCGTCGGCCTGTCGATCATGTCGGGGGCACACATGACGCTGTTCCCGGCGGTGATCGATGCGCTCAAGGCGCGCGGCGTCGGCGATGTCGTCGTGTTCGGCGGCGGCATCGTCCCGAAGGACGACCTGCCCAAGCTCGCGGAGATCGGCGTCGCCAAGATCTTCACGCCGGGCGCGAGCACCAACGAGATCATCGACTGGGTGGAATCGTATCTCCGTCCCAAGGTCGCGTGAGGCTGTTCGAGCACCTCGCGCTGCTCGCGGTCCTCGGAGGCTGCCCGGGGCCGGGCAAGCCGCTGCCGCCGCCAGGCTCCGTCGGTGCGGCGCCGGCCGATGGCGCCGCGCCACCATCCACGGAAGACGCGCGCGAGGTCTCCCAGGAAGAGAAGCTCGCCGCGATCCAGAAGGCGATGAACGAGCTCGACGAGGCCGCACAGGGCTGCTGGGCCGCCGCCGCCGTGGAGCGGTTCGACATCGAAGGCGAGATCGCCGCGATCATCGAGATCGAGGCCGCGAAGTCGAAGGTCACGCTCGCGCGCAACACCACGAACAACCGCAAGCTCGCCAGCTGTCTGTCGGCG
>JACCYD010000385.1 GCA_013696695.1 Deltaproteobacteria bacterium
GGGCCGTATGCACTGCAAGCCGCGATCGCCGCGCTGCACGCGTCGGCCGCCACCGCCGCCGCCACCGACTGGCCGCAGATCGCGATGCTGTTCGGCGAGCTGCAAACGCGCCAGCCCACGCCGGTGATCGCGCTCAATCGAGCGGTCGCGATCGCGATGGCGCACGACATCGCGCAGGGGCTGACGCTGGTCGATCAGCTCGCAGCCGAGCTTGTCGATTACCACCTGTGGCATGCCGCGCGCGCCGATCTGCTGCGCCGGCTCGATCGGCGTGTCGAGGCCACCGCCGCCTACGAGCGCGCACTCGCGCTCGCCGGATCCGAGCCCGAGCGAAGGTTCCTGCAGCGCCGCATCGACACGCTGTCCACGCGCTAGTTGCAGCGCCGATTCGGCACGCTTGGCGGGCGATTCGTTGCAAACCTGGCAACGCTCGTCGACGCGCTTGCGTCGCGAGACGCCGCGGTTATCGTCAGCACATGCGCCTCATCATCGGGCTGGTCGTCGCCACTGCGTTGCTTGCACCTCGGATCGCGGAGGCGTGCGGCGTCTGGCACATGAAGGATGTCGAGAAGAAGGTCGACGTCGACTGGGTGATCAACGCCGGCTCGATCATGAATTCGAAGACCAAGGCGCGCCTCGGCGCGATCTACCTCGACACCGAGAACAAGGCCGGGATGCGCGTCGTCAAGGATCGCAAGGTCGTGTTCGACTTCGCGGGCGACAAGCTTCGCAAGTACGGCAAGGCGGTCGCGTCGTTCGACGACACCAGCGTCACGTTCGGCAAGCGCGTCTACACGTTCGAGCTCAGCGATGGCGGTGACTGGCACGGCTTCCCGAGCTGGAAGGTCGTCGTCAAGCGCGGCGATGTGCGGGTGATCGAATCGGATCAGGCGTCGGCGCTGTGTGCGGCCGCGGCCGCACAGGCCAAGACCGGCGCGCAGCTGCCGCACGCTGATCAGATGAAAGAGATCCGGCTGCGGATCATGTTCTATCTGGCGTGGCGCGAGCTCGGCAGCTGATCAGCGAGCCCGCGAAAACCCCCGAGGTGTTGCAAATGACGTGCGCGGCCTGATTACTGCGCGATTTGCCGAGTGCGCGATGCGGACTTCCACAGCTTCCATTCGCCGCCATCCGAATTGCTCTGACCCAGACCCCACGAGCCTTCGAGCGTGCCGTCCTTCTTGATGCGCCAGACGCCTTCGCCTTGACCGGCGCCGCGCGGCTCGCTCCAGTGAAACTTCACGAAGCCCTCGATGACGCGACCGTCGAACGTGCCGCCGCCACAGCACGGGTACTGACCGGAGACCCGGTTGCCCTGCTGCTTGATCTGGACCTCACCGTACGTGCTGTCCCACGAGCCGGCGAGCGTCGGCTCCGATCGGGTGTTCGCATCGATGGCGCCAAGCCCGAGCGCGAGCGACGAGAACATCGAGACGGCGACGATTCGAGCGAGCATGGGCTCTTCAAACGCCCGACGACGCGCCTCGGTTTATCGAGTCAACTTGCGGTACTCGTTGATGTGTCGGATGGCCGAGCGCGAGTCGCCGGCCTGATCGAACAGGGTGGCGAGGTTGTAGTGCGCTTCGGCGAGCTGAGCGTCGAGCTCGAGAGCGCGGCGATACAGCGCGATCGCATCGGTCTCGTTGCCCGCATCTTGCGCGAGGACGCCCAGGTTGTAGTACGCGGTGGCTTCATCGGGATCGCGCTCGAGCGCGCTCTTGAAGCATTCGTTGGCGCTGGTCGCATCGCCGGTCTCGGCGTGCAACCGACCGAGGTTGATCCACGCCTCGGTGGATTCGGGGCGCAGGCGAAGCGATCGACGATACGCATCGACCGCCGCCGCGGGCTCGCGCTCTTCGAGTGCGAGCGCACGCGACATCCACGCTTCCGCAGTGGCAGGCAGCGCGACCGCGAGCGCGGGTGCCTCCGCCGGACGCGGAAGCTCGCGCAGCTCGCCGCGTGGCTCGGGCGGGGTGGGCGGTGGAGAAAACGGCAGCGAGAGCTGGCCGGCGTCACCACCGGCGATCACCTCACCGCCGCGCACCTGGATGTGGCCATCGACGAGCTCGATCGTGAGCTCCGCGATCGCGGTGCCCGTGGCCTGTTGAATTCGCGCGAGATCCTTGCGCACGCGCAGGAGCGGGATGCCCGCCTCGACCAGGGCCTTCACCGTACGCAGCGCAGACAGATCGCGAAACGACAGCAGCGCCGGTACCGTGCCCGGCGTCCCGACCAGCCCGTCGCGGATGCAGCTGCGCACCGCCGATTCGGCGAGGCCGATCAGCTGCGCCGCGTGCCGGGCCGAGTAGCTGGTCCACACGTCGCGAATCTATCCCGATCAGGATCGCGATCGCGACTTCGTGCGAGCGGTCTTCGGCTTCGAGGGCTTCGGCCTCGCGGGCTTCGAGGCCTTCGCGGCCTTCTGCTCCATCCACTTCGCGATCAGGAACGCGAGCTGTTGGATCACCTCGGCGCGCGTTCGACCGGACCGCACGAGCACGTCGAAGCCGTGATCGGCCTCGTCGATGACGACCAGCTTCGCGCGGCCGCCGAGCTTGGTGACGACGGGACGCAACAGCTCGAGATCGGCGAGATCGTCGCGCGAGCCCTGGAGGAATAACAGCGGTCCGTTCGCCGCTGCCAGATGCTCCGCGCGCTCGATCCCCGGCTTCTCTGGTGGATGCAGCGGAAAGCCGAGGAACGCGATGCCGCACAGCTCGGCGAGCGGTTCCGCGGCGTGCGCACCAGACGTCATCCTGCCGCCGAACGACTTGCCGCCGGCGAATCGCGGCAGCGCGCCTGCGTGTTTCGCCGAGGCGGTCCAGACCTCGCGCACCGCGCGCTCGGCGACAGCCTTGGTGTCCGTGCGCGGCTTGCCCGCCGCCATGAACGGGAACTCCCAGCGCAGCGTCGCGACCCCGCGATCGGCGAGCGCTTCGGCGATGTCGGTCATGAACGCATGGCGCATCCCCGCGCCTGCGCCATGCGCGAGCAGGTAGAACCAGCGCGCGGTCGTCGGACGGACCAGCAAGCCCGGATGCCCGCCGAGATCGACTTCGGTCTCTCTCACCCACGAGGTTGTATCTCCTTCGAGTATGTTCGCCGCATGGTTACGCCGTGGTTTCGCGTGACGATCGCGCTCGCCTCGATCGCCGCCTGCCACGTCATCGAGCGCAACGAGCTCGTGCGACCCGGCACCAGCGAACGGGTGACGCTTCGCGATCGACCGATCGCACGGCGCGCGACGATCGCGCTGACCGATACCGGCAAGCTGCGCTTCGTCGAGCCGCTCGATTGCCCGACCGAGAACATCGTGTCGCAGACCGCCGGCACCGAGATCCTCACCAAGCCGAACCTCGCGACGTTCGTGGTCGGCATCGTCGCGACGTCAGTCGGCGCGATCGCCGCGATCCGCGGCCTCACCGATTCGGATCCGGGCGGATCCCCGTTCACCTACGCGGGCCTCGGTCTCGTCGGTGCGGGGCTGCCGTTCACGATCGGCCCGTGGCTCGGTAACCGCACCGAGCTGGTGCCCGGAGCACCGCGACCCTCGGTGCGCACGCCCGGTCCGGCCGAGTCGTGCGGCGAGCGTCCGGTGAACGCGAAGTTCGCGACGCTCCGCGCGCGCGGCGTCGAGATCCACGGCACGATCGACGGCGACGGCGTGTTTTCGGTGTCGCCCTATACGGTCGTCGACGCGTTCGAGACCTCCACCGTGGCGGCGTGGGATATCTCGGCGACGCTCGATGGCGACCGCACGAAACAAGTCGCGGCGATGATCGACGGCGGCTCGCTCGCGACGCGCGCGCGCGTGTTTCTCCTCGGCGCTGACTTCGACGCCAAGATCGAGCCGATGCGCCTGGTGCCCGGTCTCGTCCCGAGCACGTTCCGCATCGGGATGACTGCCGACGCCCAGCACATCCGCATGGTGTTGCCGATCAAGAACGATGGTCCCGGTCCGGCGTGGGCCGTGCGCGCCCACGTCATCGCCCCGGGCCAACCCGCGATCGACGGCCGGGTGATCTACCTCGGCGCGATCGCCAAGGGCGCAGCGCGCGAAGGCGTGCTCGTGATCCCGATCTCGCCCGACGCCTCCGGCGCGCTGCGAAACGCGGCGGTCGACATCTCGATCGAGCTGCGCGATGCGCACGGCACCGCGCCGAGCACGCCGATCCGATATCGCGGCCCCGTGATCGTGGATCCGACCCGGTGAAGATCGCGATCGTCGGTGCAGGCATCGCGGGCCTCGGTGCGGCGCGCGCAGCGATCGCGAGCGGCCATGACGTCGTCGTGTTCGAGGCAGCCACTCGTGCCGGTGGTCATGTCCACACCATCGAGGTCGACGGCCACGCGATCGATATGGGCTTCATCGTCTGCAACCGCGAGCGCTACCCGCGATTCTTCGAGCTGCTCGGCGAGCTGGGCGTGACGACCCGGCCGACGACGATGGCGTTCAGCGTGTCGCTGCCGGCGCACGATCTCGAGTGGGGCAGCGCGAGCCTGTCGGCGCTGTTCGCGGATCGCCGCACGCTCGTCGATCGACGGCACTGGCGGCTGCTCGTCGAGGTGATGCGCTTCCTGCGCGCCGCACGTCGCGACCTCGCTGCCGGCGCGGTCACCGGCACGCTCGACGACTATCTCGCCGCCTGGGATGTCGACCTGCGCGATCGATTCTGCGTGCCGCTCGCCGCGGCGCTGTGGTCGCTCGCGCCGGATCGCTGCGGCGCGTTTCCGGCGGAGCTGTTCGTGCGGTTCCTCGATCATCACGGGATGCTGTCGCCGGTGCGCCCGCTCGCATGGCACACCGTGGTCGGCGGCAGCCGGCGCTACCTCGATGCGCTGGTCGCGCTGCTGCAGGGAAGCGGGCGCTGCGCTCTCCGGGTCGCGACGCCGGTGCGCTCGATCGCGCGGGACGGGCGCGGCGTGGCGATCGAGACCCGTGATCGCGAGGATCGCTTCGATGGCGTCGTGATCGCGACGCATGCGGATACCGCGCTCGACTTGCTGAGCGACCCGACCGCCGACGAGCGACGCGTCCTCGGCGCGATCCACTACTCGACGAATCGCACCGTGCTCCACACCGACCGGCGGTTCCTGCCGCGTCGCCCCGCCGCGCACTCTTCGTGGAACTACGTCGCCGATCCGGATACCTCGCGCGTCGCGGTGACGTATTCGATGACGCGGCTGCAGGGGCTTCCCGACCGCCCGTACCTGGTCACGCTCGAGCCGCGCAGCGAGCCGGCGGGCGTGCTCGCGGAGGCGACATTCTCGCACCCGCAGTTCGATCTCGGTGCGCTCGCCGCGCAGCGCGAGTTACCGGCGCTCGGCGATGCCGTCACGGCGTACGCGGGCGCGTACTTCGGCTTCGGGTTTCACGAGGACGGACTGCGGTCCGGAATCGCTGCGGCGAAGCGCGTGATCACGCGCGGGGGCTGATCACGATGTCGTGATGCTGCAGCTGCTGGATCAGCGGCCGGGTGACCGCGTCGGACACCGCAGGTCCATAGCAGACGAGCTCGACGGTACGGTACTCGCTCGGCAGCGTCACCAACGCTGCGATCGCTGCCTGCGCGCGGGGATCGGTGTGGACCGCGAGGATTGGATGGCTTCGCGTGCAAGGCGAGGCGCTGCTCGGGATCGAGCGTGCGAAACGGATCCGTCGGTCCGGCGTCGTCGAAGTCTGTGGCAGACACCCGAGTCTCGACTGTACCGCTACAATCGCCGCGTGCACTCGCGCAGCACTTCCTCGCAACTCGCCGCCGGTACGCTGCTCCACGCGCGGCGCGACAATCACGCGCGGCGCACGTTTCGCTACCCGGTCTACATGGCCGATCTCGATCTCGCGGAGCTGCCGGCGCTCGATCGCTCGCTGCGGTTGTTCTCGTATCGCCGGCGGAATCTGTACTCGCTCGACGACCGCGACTACGAGGGCGGCACGCTCGATCTCGCGGAGCTGCGCGCGGCGAACGGCCTCCCGGTTCCGGCGACGACGCGCCTGATCACCAACCTCAAGACGCTGGGCTACGTGTTCAACCCGGTCAGCTTCTTCCTCGATTACGACGTGCGCGGTGCGCTGACGTCGGTGATCGCCGAGGTCAACAACACCTACGGCGGTCGGCGCCGCTACGTGCTCGGCCCGGCACAGCGCCTACCCGACGTGCGCGGTCGCGTCGGGTTCCGCCACGTCCGCGAGCTCTTCGTGTCGCCGTTCCTGCACGGCGATGCGGACTACGAGTTCTGGTTCGACGCGCCGCTCGCCGGCGATCGGATCGCGATCTCGATGCACGTCGACGTCGGTGACAATCGCGCGTTCATCGCGCGGTTCGACGCCGCGCTGCGCCCGCTCACCGATCGCGCGCTCGCCGGCGCGGCACTGCGCTACCCGCTGATGACGCTCCAGGTGATCTCGCTGATCCACCTCGAGGCGCTCGCGCTGCGGTTGCGCGGTGTCCCGTACCGCCGCCCCGACCGCGATCACCGTCCCATCACGTCGCCGCCCGCGATCTTGTCGCGCCCGCCGTGATCCGGAACGCCACTTCGCGCGTATCCCTCGCACACGATCCCGCATCCTTGCAGTAACGTGTCCTCGTTGTCGGGTGACGTCGCGCATCCCTTGGTGGCTCGCATGCCACCGCTCGTCCCACCCGCGGGCAGCGCGTTACGGTGGGCGGCGGTCGCGCGGTTGCGCAGTCGGTGGAGCGGTGGTCGCCTCGATCTCGAGATGCCGTCGGGTCAGACGCTGCGCCTCGGCGGCAGCGGGCGCGCCGAGGCGAGCGCTCGGATTCACGACGACCGACTGTTCCTCCGGTTACTACTGCGCGGCGAGCTCGGTGCAGGCGAGTCGTTCGTCGCTGGCGACTGGTCGAGCGACGACCTGGTGGCCGTGCTTCGCGTGTTCTTGCGCGCCACCAGCGCCCGCGGGCTCGAATCCCCGCTGACGCGGATCGCCCAGCTCCCCGCGCTGCGCCGTCATCGCCGCGCCGCGAACACCCGCGCCGGGAGCCAGCGCAACATCCACGCGCACTACGATCTCGGCAACCAGTTCTACCGG